>NZ_WIWH01000062.1:0-15321 GCF_009600035.1 Pseudomonas sp. FSL R10-2964
TCAGGGAAATCGCTGCGCTAACTGTTCGCTATGTCTCCGAACAAAGTGTTCGCGATGTCCCCGGTCCATACACTCCCAGAGGGAGAGGGGACTGATTGGCGTTGAGTTTGAATCCGCGTGCGGTCAGCTCCCTCTCCCTCTGGGAGAGGGTTGGGGTGAGGGTGCCTCTGAGCTGATCAATATCAAAACCCATCCGCTGCTCTTGACCTATGCTCCACGGGTTTTCAAGCTCAAGGAGATGGCCATGAATGCGCCTGCAACCAGCCCCACGCCGGCTACGGCAAAAGCAAAACTTCCCATTGGTCTGGTGATAGCAGTCCTGGTCATGATCGGCATCCTGCTGCTGCCACTGCCCGCCGACTTGCCGGTAGCCGGTCATCGCATGCTGGCGATCCTGGCATTTGCCGTGGTGGTATGGATCACTGAAGCGGTGTCGTACGAAGCCAGTGCCATCATGATCACCTCGCTGATGGCGTTTTTAATCGGCATGGCGCCCACCCTGGCGGACCCGTCCAGGCTTTACGGCACCTCTGCTGGCATCACCATGGCCCTGACCGGGTTTTCCAATGCTGCCCTGGCCCTGGTGGCGGGTGCCCTGTTTATCGCGGCTGCTATGACCCACACCGGCCTTGACCGGCGAATTGCCTTGGTCACCTTGTCGCGTATCGGCACCAGCACCCGGCGCATTTTGCTGGGGGCGATTGCGGTCACCATTTTGCTCAGCCTGGTGGTGCCCAGTGCCACGGCGCGCAGTGCCTGCGTGGTACCGATCATGATGGGGGTGATCCTGGCCTTCGGTGTGGACAAACGCTCCAACATTGCTGCCGGGATCATGATTGTCGTGGCCCAGGGCACCAGTATCTGGAATGTCGGCATTCAAACTGCGGCGGCACAGAACCTGCTGACCGTGGGCTTTATGGACAAGATGCTCGGTGCGCGGGTGAACTGGCTTGACTGGCTGATCGCCGGTGCACCCTGGGCCATCATCATGTCGGCGGTGCTGCTGTTTGTGGTGCTGAAAATGCTCCCGCCAGAGAGCGACAGCATCCCCGGCGGCAAGGAGGCCGTAGAAAAATCACTGGCCGAACTGGGCCCCATGACCGGCCCGCAGAAGCGCCTGATGGGCGTATCGATCGCCTTGCTGCTGGCCTGGGCCACCGAGGGCAAACTGCACAGTTTTGACACCACTTCGACCACCTATGCCGGCCTTGTATTCTTGCTGCTGCCGCGCTTTGGCGTGATGACCTGGAAAGACGTGCAGTCGCGTATCCCCTGGGGCACGGTGATTGTGTTCGGGGTGGGTATCAGTTTGGGTACGGCCTTGCTCACCACCCAGGCCGGGCAATGGTTGGGCGGGCAGGTGGTGGCCAATACCGGGCTGGATCAGGTAGGGCCGCTGGGGATCTTTGCGATTCTGGGCGCGTTTTTGATATTGATTCACCTGGGCTTTGCCAGTGCCACGGCATTGACCTCGGCCTTGCTGCCGATTCTGATCGCGGTGCTGCAAACCTTGCCGGGCGAATTCAACCGCCTGGGCATGACCATGTTGCTGGGCTTTGTGGTCAGCTACGGTTTTATCCTGCCGATCAACGCCCCGCAAAATATGGTGTGCCTGGGCACGCAGACCTTCACCGCCAAACAGTTCGCCAAGGTCGGGTTGATTGTCACGGCGGTGGGCTACCTGCTGATGCTGCTGTTTGGCGCGACCTACTGGAGCTGGCTGGGCTGGATGTGATGTCGATGTGTAGCCGCTGACGAGGGACGAGGCTGCGATGGGCTGCGCAGCGGCCCTGGCTCTTGAAGGTCCTTCGGCCCTTATCGCAGCCTCGTGCCTCGGCAGCGGCTACAGGAGGTTCAGTTAGCGTTCTCGCTGCGCCCGCCACTGCTGACTTCCGCCGGTACATCCTCGCCCGCCATGCGCTTGCGGAACAGCGAGGTGCGCGCCAGCAGCAAAGTCGTCACCGGTACGGTAATCGACAGCAGGATCGGCATCAGCCAGGCATGCAGTACCGGGGTCGATTTAAGGGCGGAAAAGTACAGGATCGAGGCCAGGGCCACGCCCCATGCGCCAAGGGTCGAAGCCAGTGCCGGCGGGTGCATGCGCTGGAAAAAATCCTTGAGGCGCAACAACCCGATCGCCCCGCACAGGGCAAACAGGCTGCTGAGCACCAGCAGCACAGCCACCGGTATTTCGATCCAGAGACTCATTCGATCACCTCGCCACGCAGCAGGAATTTGGCCAGCGCAAACGAGCCGACAAAGCCGAACAGGGCAATCAGCAGTGCGCCTTCAAAGTAGGTGTCACTGGCGTATCTGATACCCAGCACCAGCATCATCAACATGGCCAGGATATACAGGTAATCCAGCGCCAGAACCCGGTCCTGGGCCGAGGGGCCCTTGAACAGGCGGATCACGGTCAGAACCATTGCCAGGCTGAAGATAAACAGGCTGAGCAGGATGGCATTGGTGAGCAGGGCACTCATTCAAAGATCTCCATCAACGGGCGCTCGTAGGCGGTTTTGAAATGTTCGATAAACGACGCCTCGTCATCCAGATCAAACACGTGCAACAACAGCACGCTGCGGTCCAGCGCCAGTTCCGACCAGATGGTGCCGGGCACCACGGTGGTGATCATCGACAGGGCGGCCAGACCGTTGGCGTCGCGCAAGTCCAGGGGGATTTTGATAAACCGCGAACGTGGCGGGTTTTTACCGGCGCGCAGCACACCCAGGGCCACGGCAATATTGGACGCCACCACATCGCGGCCCACCAGAAAGAACAGCTTGAGAATCACTCCGGGACGGCGAATGCGCACCGGCAGCGGGCGCAGCTGCGCAAACATCAGCGGTGCCAGAATGGCCAGCGCCGCGCCCAGCAGCAGGTTGCCTGCACTCAGGGACAGGTTGAGCAGCAACCACAGCGCCCACAGCGCCAGGGACAGCCAGGGGGCAGGGAACAGGCGCTTCATGGTTGCACCTCCTGCGCTGCCGCCCTGGCTTGCGGGCTCGGCACCGGACGGGTGGCGATCACGGCCATCACATAACGCTCGGGGTTGTTCAGGGTGTCGGCGGCGGCCTGGGTATAACGCAATACCGGCTCGGCCTTGAACGTCAGGACTACGCACAACCCCAGCAGCAGCACGATGGGCAGGCACTCAATGCGGCGCAGGATCGGCGACGGACGCTCAAGGGGCGTCCAGAAACGCTGGATGCCCATGCGTGAGAAAGCAATCAACGAGGCCAGGCCCGAAAGAATCAGCAACGCCAGCAGGCTCCAGGCCGCAGTTGAGATGGGTGCATCGCTGGCATTGCCCAGTCCCAACGGGTTGAGCAAGGCGTTGAGCAAACCGAGCTTGCCGATAAACCCGGACAGCGGCGGCATGCCGATAATCAACAGCGCGCAGGCGATAAAACTCAAGCCCAGAAAGGCCATCGTCCAGGGAATGATCTGGCCCACGACAATTTTTTGCTCATCGTCCAGGTTGCTGCCCCGCGGTGGGGGTATCGACTCGCTCAGGCTGGGCTGCGGCTCGGCATCATCTTCAAGCACCAGATCGGCAGAAGAGCGCGAGCGTTCGATCAACTCGGCCAGCAGGAACAGTGCACTCAGGGCCAGAGTTGAACTGACCAGATAGAACAGTGCGGCGCTGGTCAGGTTGGGCTGGGCGAAGCCCACGGCTGACAACAGGATCCCGGCAGACACCAGAATGCTCAGGCTGGCCATGCGCTCCAGGCGCTGGGCGGCGAGGATGGCGATGGCGGCGCAGACAATGGTGGCCATGCCGCCGTAGATCAGCCAGTCACCGGCAAAGTACGCCGAGGCACCGGCCTGCCCGGAAAACAGCAGGGTCCACAGGCGCAGCACGGTGTAGATGCCCACCTTGGTCATGATCGCAAACAGCGCCGCCACCGGCGCACTGGCCGATGAATAGGCCGGTACCAGCCAGAAGTTAAGCGGCCACATGCCCGCCTTGGCCAGAAAGGCCACCGCCAAAATGGCCGCGCCGGCATGCAGCAAGCCGCGATCGGCCTCGGGCACCAAGGGGATTTTCAGCGCCAGATCGGCCATGTTCAATGTGCCGGTCACCCCGTAGATCAACGCTGCACCGATCAGGAACAGCGATGAAGCCAGCAGGTTGATCGAGATGTAATGCAGCCCCGCCGACACCCGCGCCTTGCCCGAACCATGCAGCATCAAACCGTAGGAGGCGGCCAGCAGCACTTCGAAAAACACGAACAGGTTGAACAGGTCGGCGGTCAGAAAGGCCCCGTACAGGCCCATCAACTGAATCTGGAACAACGCGTGGAAGCTGGCCCCGGCACGGTCCCAGCGGGCCATGGCGAACAGCAGGGCGCAACTGGCGATAATGCCGGTCAGCACCAGCATCAAGGCGCTCAGATGATCGACCACCAGGGCGATCCCGAACGGCACTTGCCAGTTGCTCGGCAGATAGACACCAATCGAAGCCGGAATCGCTTGCTCACGGGTCCACAGCAACAGCATCACCGAAATACCCAGACCGATCAGGGTCGAGATCAGGTTGATGCGCGCTTTCAGCGGACGGTGTTTCTCCCCCAGCAACAACATGCAGGCTGCGGTCAGCAGCGGCAGCAGAATGGGCGCGACAATCAGGTGCGGCATCAAATTCATTCTTTAGGCTCCCGGCCATCAACGTGGTCGGTACCGGTCAGGCCCCGAGAGGCCAGCAAGACCACCAGAAACAGCGCGGTCATGGCGAAACTGATGACGATTGCGGTCAGTACCAGTGCCTGGGGCAGCGGGTCGGTGTAGTTGAGCAAGTCCTGGGGCACGCCGTCCTTGATCACCGGCTCCTTGCCGATAAACAGGCTGCCCATGCTGAAAATAAACAGGTTGACCCCGTAAGACAGCAGACACAGGCCCATGACCACCTGAAAGGTTCGCGGACGCAGAACCAGCCAGGTGCCCGATGCGGCCAATACTCCGATAGCGATGGCAATGACTTCTTCCATCAGGCGGCTCCTTCTTTGGATGCAAGCGGGGGTTGCTGGGCGGGCAGCGGGGCCAGCTGATTGCTCGGGCGATGGGCCCTCACGGACTGGTGAGCCAGTGCCGTGAGGATCAGCAGGGTTGCACCGACCACCACTGCAAACACGCCGATATCGAAGAACAGGGCGCTGGCCACATGAATGTCCCCCAGCAGCGGCAGGCTGAAGTGGAAGGTATGGGTGGTCAGGAACGGATAGCCCAGGGGAATCGAACCCAGCCCGGTCAGGGTGGCGCAGAGCAGGCCGAAACCCATCCAGCGCAGCGGTCGCAGGCTCATCTGCGCCTCGACCCACTGCGTGCCGGCAACCATATACTGCAGGATAAACGCCACACTCATCACCAGGCCTGCGACAAAACCGCCGCCGGGCTGGTTGTGCCCGCGCATAAACAGGTACATGGACACCACAAAAGCGATCGGCAGCAACAGGCGCACCAGCACTGCCGGCACCATCATAAAGCCCAGTGCGGTGTCACTGGCGCTGCGCGGGTTGACCAGGTCGGTCATCACGTCCTTGGCCAGCAGTCGCTGCTGGGCAGGCAACTGCATGCTTTCTTTCGAAGGGCGGAAGCGGCGCAGCAGGGCAAACACGGTCAGCGCCACGGCGGCCAGAACAGTGATTTCACCCAGGGTGTCGAAGCCGCGGAAGTCCACCAGCATCACATTCACCACATTGCTTCCGCCGCCTTCAGGCAAGGCCCGGCTGAGGTAGAACGAGGAGATGTCGTTGGGCGTCTGGCGGGTCAGCATCGCGTAGGACAGCAATGCCATGCCACCCCCCACTGCAGTCGACAGCAGCAAGTCGCGCAGACGACGGACCTGGGCCTTGCGCAAGGTGCCCGGCAGGGGGGAGACCTCTTCAATACGCCGTGGCAGCCAGCGCAGACCCAGCAGGATCAGCACCGTGGTCACCACTTCAACCACCAGTTGCGTCAACGCCAGATCAGGCGCCGAAAACCATACGAAGGTCACGCAGGTCATCAGGCCGCACACACTGACCATGGTCAGGGCTGCGAGACGGTGGTACTTGGCTTGCCAGGCAGCGCCCAGGGCACAGGCAATCGCAATCAGCCACAGGGTGATAAACACGATCGAGCCCGGTATTTTCGGGCGGTCGCCCCAGCCCAGCCCGCTGTACAGCATCGGGATCAGCCCGGCGATCACGGCGACCAGAATCAACAAAAACAGCTGGGTTTGCAGGCGCTGGGTGCTGATGCGTCGTTCGATGCGCCGCGCGCCGCGCATGATCACCACCAGGCTGCGCTCGAAGAAGCGTTTGCCATTGAAATACTGGATCAGCGGCGGCAGCGGGAAGCGGTCGAGCTTGAGCTGTTTGCGCAACAGCACATACAGCAGGATACCGCCGGACATGGCGATCAGGCTCATGATCATCGGCGCATTCAGGCCATGCCAGATCGCCAGGCTGTACTCGGGCAGCTCACCGCCCACCACCGGCTGGGCCGCTGCGGCAAGCAGCGGGCCGACGGTTTGCGCCGGGAAAATCCCCACCGTCAGGCAGGTGAGCACCAGCAGTTCAACCGGGGCACGCATCCAGCGCGGTGGCTCGTGGGGGGTATGGGGCAAGTTGGTCGCGGGCGGGCCGAAGAACACATCCACCGTAAAGCGCAGGGCATAAGCCACACTGAATGTACCGGCGATGGTCGCAATCACCGGCAGGGCGATTTCCACCCAGGCCGTTGAATTGATAAACACGGTTTCGGCAAAAAACATCTCTTTGGACAGGAACCCGTTCAACAACGGCACCCCGGCCATGGAGGCACTGGCGACCATGGCCAGGGTCGCCGTATAAGGCATAAGCTTGAACAGGCCGCTGAGCTTGCGGATATCCCGGGTGCCGGTCTCGTGGTCGATGATCCCCGCCGCCATAAACAGCGACGCCTTGAAAGTGGCATGGTTGAGAATGTGGAACACCGCAGCCACCGCTGCCAGCGGGCTGTTCAGCCCCAGCAGCAGGGTAATCAGGCCCAGATGGCTGATGGTCGAGTAGGCCAGCAGGCCTTTAAGGTCATTTTGAAACATCGCGCAATACGCGCCCAGCACCAGGGTGCAGGCACCGGCGCCGCTGACAATCCAGAACCACTCTTCACTGCCCGACAGCGAAGGCCACAAGCGGGCGAGCAGAAAGACCCCGGCCTTGACCATGGTTGCCGAGTGCAAGTAAGCCGATACCGGAGTGGGCGCCGCCATGGCGTGGGGCAACCAGAAATGAAACGGGAACTGTGCGCTCTTGCTCAGGGCGCCGATCAGGATCAGCGGCAGCAGAATTGGATACAGGCTATGGGCGCGGATCTTGTCGCCCGCAGCCAGCACTGCATCCAGATCATAACTGCCGACGACATGGCCAAGCAGCATGACCCCCGCCAGCAGACACAACCCACCCGCGCCCGTGACCATCAGCGCCATATAAGCGCCGCGGCGGGCATCCGAGCGGTGGTGCCAATAACCAATCAGCAAGAATGAAAAGAGGCTGGTCAGCTCCCAGAAAAACACGATCTGGATCAGGTTGCCGGATAACACCAGACCCAGCATGGCCCCCATAAACGCCAGGAAAAACGCAAAAAAGCGCGGCACCGGGTCCTCGGGTGACATGTAATAACGGGCGTAGAGCGACACCAGCGTGCCGATGCCAAGCACCAGAATTGAGAACAGCCAGGCGAACCCGTCCAGCCGCAGAACAAAATTCAGGCCGAGACTGGGCAGCCACATGAACTCTTCACGAATAACGCCACCATGGGCGATCTGTGGATAGAGCAGGGCTACTTGTACAGTACCGATCAATGCAATCAGACCGGCCAACAGTGATTCACTGTTACGTGCGTTGTGCGGCAAAACAGCCGCCAGACAGCTGCCGATAAAGGGCAGAAGCAGTAGAACTATCAGGGACATAGGCTTCTAATCTGCAGGAGTTTGTAAGCGATCATACGGGGCGGGCTGCAGATCACCAACAGCAAACCTGTGGCTGAATCCTACAAAGGCTGTCGATAACCTGTCTGGTTTACTACAGCTCTATCCCTATATAAGCGCTTCTAAGTAAAAATTCGTACCGGCTCTAAGCCTTGTAGCTTTAATCGCAAGCTTGATCACCTTGCTTGTCCTCAAGTGCTTCGGGCTGTTTACCCTTGGTTTTTAACTCACTGACGATCACGGCTGCAACAATCAATACAGCGCCAAGCAAGGCAATGGCTGGCAAACGCTCACCCGCCAGGCGCCCGGCGATCCCTGCCCAGACTGGCTCGCCGGCATAAATCAGGGTGGCGCGGGTAGGTGAAACGCTTTTCTGTGCCCAGTTCATGGCCACCTGAATCACCGCACTGGCGGCACCCAGGCCTGCAGCACTGGCTAACAATAGCCATGAAAAGTCAGGAATGGCCTCTTGTGTAGGAATAATCATGAAAAAAGCCAGAATGGACGCCGTACTGAGCTGCACCACCGTGACCCGGCGCACATCCACCTTGCCCGCATAAGCACTGATCAGAATGATCTCGGCCGCTATGGCAATGGCGCTGATCAACGTGGCGATCTCGCCGGGGCTGAAATCCAGCGAGGCGCCGCCGGGCCCGGACAACAGCATCAGGCCGGTAAAAGCCAGCATGATCCCCAGGCTCGGCATCAACCCGGGCCTGCGCCCCAGCACCAGCCATTGCAGCAGGGGCACGAAAGGCACATACAGAGCGGTAATAAACGCCGACTGGCTGCTGGGAATGGTTTGCAGGCCGATGGTCTGCAAACCGTAACCGAGCATGATCGAAACCCCGATAAACATCCCGGCCTTGAGCTCGAACAGCGTGATGCCACGCAAACTGCGCAGAGAAAACAGCGCGACCATGGCCGCCGCCGCGGCAAAACGCAGGCCCACAAAAAACATCGGCCCGCTCGCCGTTAACGCATGTTGTACCAATAGAAAGGTGATGCCCCAGACCATGGTGATCAGGATCAGCACACACTCCGCTTTACTGAAGCGGGAAATAAACGACAGCAATCCGGGAAGTTTCAATGGCATTGAACCTTGCGTGTTACAGGAATGGAGACGCACAATGCGCCAAAGCTGGGCAGTATACTGCGCAGCCCCACAAGGTGAGCAATATAGTGCCCAACGAAAATTCACAACGCGCATCTGTTCTCCAGCACGTCAGCCAGAACGTACGACGCCTCAGGCTGCTCGCGCACTTGAGCCAGAGCGCATTGTCAGAACAGTCCGGGGTAAGCCGGCGAATGCTGGTGGCCATCGAGGCAGGGGAAAAGAACGTCAGCCTGAGCACCCTTGACCGTGTGGCGGAGGCGTTGAATGTAGCCTTTAGCGACTTGATACAGGCCCCGGGTTCAGGGGACCCGAGCCGCATCAACGAAGTGGCCTGGACGGGCACCCGGGTTGGCAGCAAAGCGGTTCTACTGTCCAAGGCCACCGCCACACGGGAAGTAGAACTGTGGGAATGGACCCTGGAGCCGGGTGAGGAATACCACTCCCAGGCGGATGCCGAGGGCTGGAGCGAACAGCTCTATGTATTTGAGGGCAGCCTGACCCTGGTGATGGACGACCGGACGCTGCAGATAGCGGCGGGGGAGTTCCATATGTACGCCAGCAACCGCCCCCATGCCTACCGCAACGAAGGTGACGGGATACTGCGCTTTGTACGCAACGTGGTGATCTGAAAACGGGCGCCTGCGAAATAACTAAAAATTATTAGAATTCAGGGGGTTGCCAGTTTCCAGCTTCTAGTACATAATGCGCGCCATCAGCCCGGGGCAACGACCTGAAGTGCTGAAGAATCAAATGCTTGTAGCGATAATGTCGCAGTAACAAACTCTTGTTTTTGATGTTTCCACAGAAACTTCAAGCACAATTGGCCGAATAGCAAAATGGTTATGCAGCGGATTGCAAATCCGCCCACGCCGGTTCGATTCCGGCTTCGGCCTCCACATTCGAAAGCCCCGTAGATCAAGGTCTACGGGGTTTTTTATTGTGCGCAGGAAAGTTAGGAGTTCCGAAACTTTAGGGGGTGGAGTTCCGAAACTATTTCATTTTGAGGGCTTGGCGATGGCTCCGACGCGCCGGTAAACCCTCTTGGTGATTTCCTGTTTTGAGTGACCAAGCAGCAAGCTGGCATCACCAATATCAGTAATTTCTGATGCGGCTTTCGGGCGGATGTCTTTGAACTGGAACTGGGCAATTTTATCGGCATCACCCGGGTTGCCTTCGACGATTGCTTTGAGTCTGGCTTTTTCTCGAGCATCGTCCCAACGGTTGCGCAACATTTCCTGTGATACTTGCCTCCCGGATGTATTCAAAATAAAACGAGGAGAGCTGTGCTGTTTGTTCCTGGTGTATATATCTTCGATAAGCATGCCCAGGCTGTTTTTAATGCCATCGACTTGCATCAAAATCCTGAGTCTTCGCCCTGTCTTTCCCTGCTGGACGGTGAGGTAGTCACCTTCCACGTCGCCTGCATTCATGGCGATCACATCAGCTGGGCGCTGTCCTGTCAGGTAAGCCAAATCCATAGCGTCTTTCAGCTCTTGCGGTGCCTGCGCGTACACCGCAGCCCACACCACATCGTTGGCATAGAAGTCGCGGACCTTTTCCTTATTCTTCCGTACACCCGCGCAGGGATTTTCTTTATCTGTGAAACCCCATTCTCTTGCCATATTGAACACATGTGAGAGCAGAGCGATTTCTCTATTGGCTCTGGTCTTGGCTGTTCTCGCATCGCGATACTGGGCCACCATCGAAGGGGTTATTGCATCAATGGGTGCAGTATCGAACCCTTCGCGCAGATGCTTGAACTCGGCCTTATTGTCCTTCTGTGTGCGTGGCGCCTTCTTCGGGACTATGTCCCGCTCGTACCTATCAAAAATCCCCTTCATGATTTTTAGATCTGCCGGCTTTGCTTTGCATTCTAGTTCGGCCCACTTGAGGCGGGCTTTATCGAGATCACCACCAAGCGCTATCTCTTTACCGTTCGCATCTCGGTAGTAGTAACCAATCCAGACTGTTCCGTTTTTTCGCGGTCTTTTGCGCCGAACCATCCCTGGGGGCAAATCCCTGTTCTCAGTGTTGCGGGGGCGCATGTCAGTTCACTCTTGAGAAATCTGGCGTCCAGGCTGGAGCTACTGGCGGGGGAGTTTGGGTTGCCAAGGTTGGCGAGATTATTCCGAGCTTCATACGGGCGAACATCCGGCCAACGAGAGGGCGGCCTCCGCGACTTTCGATAAAGACCCAATTCCGAGCCTTGAGCCATTGGCGCTGGTAGCCACGGTGTTTGTAGCCGGTAAGATCGGCCAGCTCTTCCTCTGAGAGGATTTCAGTTTCCATTGGCGTGTCTCCATGCCGCCGCGCTGGGCGGCAGAGGGTGTTTGAGTTGTAAAGTTTGGGTTTACAGCTGCCGCTTGAAGTCAGTGCAGCGCACGACGATCGTGCTGCCATCGCGCTGAATCGGCGGCATGGCCTTGAAGGGAAGGGCGCTGCAATCTCGGCGGGCGTGCAGACAAGCGCAGCACATGCCGCCTTTGGGTTGGTGGGTCATGGCGTTATCTGCCGAGCCCAGATGCAGACCGGCCCATCTTCAGCGTCATGAATCGAGAGAATGAACCAGCCCGGCTCGGCCGGATGCTGGATCTCCCAAGCTGAGCAATTGACCTGCCCGTCACTCATGTAGGTGTCGAAGATCTCGGGTTCTACATCGGATTCCATGTAGGTGATCTTCGTTTCCACCTGGTGGCGCGTGCACCAGTCGTTGAACTGAGCATCTGTGATTTCGTCGTCGAACTCTGACAGGTAGCTGGGATGCGACCACCAACCATCAGCATCCCGATTGACGGTGAGCGGCTTCAAAACAGATTCTTCAGGCATGACTTCGTCCTTGCCGCTATAGCGGCTGGCTGTAAATAGGTCGGTGGATATGCATAAGTGGTCTTAGACGAGGCTAAGGGTGTTTGGTACAACGGTAGCGTTCGTTGAACGTATTTCAGGAGCTAAGATTGAAAACGTATAGCGAGCAGGAGTCTCGGATTGCTTGTCGGGACGCGGCCTTAATGATGCATCGTGATCAATGAGTTTCAGCGTTGAGCTTCGAGTTTAATCAGCTCTCTGCCAATCTAGGCCAATGACTCATTCAGCAGCAAAATCTACAAAGCAAAAAGCCCGGCGCATTGGGAAATGGCCGGGCCTTTTGCTTTTGATGATTTGATCTTACAACTCCAACTGATCTGCCTTGATCCCAAAAGCCGCCGCGATTTTATCGCGGGTTGCTTTGCGTGGTTTCGAGACGGTTTCTTGCTGCGCGTAAGCCGGTTGGGAAATGCCCAGACGCCTGGCCACTTCGTCCTGGGTCAGGTCCAGGTGTTCGCGCCATGCGCGGATCGGGGTGGCGCCCCGTCCACGATGCGGCTGACCACATCATGGCGAATGACATCGCTGTCAGGGTGCTGGGCGACGTATTGCGCACATAGCTCTTCAATGGCTTTCCCGTCAGGGGATCAGAGATGCGCAAGATGTTTGATAAAACGGCTTTGCTGACCTTGAGCCTGATTCCGATCCTTGAACGCTGCGAGCTGTCGCCGGACCTGGCCACGGCGGCCGGGATCTGCTTGGGGTTTTGACCTTGCGCAAAGTAAGTCCGGGTAATCAGCAGATGATGGGGCACCCGTACCTCACTTCCTCCAGCGTCACACCACCTCTTGCAAGTGTGCGCCTGGTACCCGTTTCTTCGACCCAGCCGGCCTTGCGATAAAATCGAATTGCCCTGTCATTACGGAGCAAAACCCAAAGGGTCAAGCGGCAATGGCCCTGTTCGATCAGGCTCTGCAATCCTGCATGCCACAAGGCCGGGCCGATCCCGGTGTGCCAATGCGCTTGCAGAACGTAGAGAGCCATGACTTCGCCCGCGTTGTTCGCAGCAGCATCCAGGTCACGACTGGCCCCGACCGAGATCCAGCCGATGATCTGCTTGTCCCGCTCGGCGACCAACAGGGTCGAATCACCAGACTCAATGGCGTTAAGCCAATATGACGTTCGCTGGTCCAGCGTCTGGTCCAGTGAGGCCAGGTATTCCCTGGGCATCAGATCTGAATACGCTTGCTGCCAACTGTGAATATGCACTTGGGCAATGGCCTTGGCATCGGAAGGAACGGCGCTGCGAATCATTGAGGGTTTCCTTGTGCGAACACGGGGGGCGGATTATGGATAATCGTCGATGCCGAGGGCCGCTGCAGCCAGTTTGGCCACCCCGAGGTTTGTGCCCGGAGCAATATCATCTTCGAGCATCCAGGTGATCGACAACCCTGTCCATGCGAGCACCCATTGCAGTAATCGCCGGCGATCGATGCCGGAGGCGTTTGCGACGATTTCGATGCGACGCGCGAAGGCCCCCGGTGCCAGGGCACTTTCACTGTCGGGATTGCACAAGATATTCGCATAATCAAAACCCCGCTCGCCGTACAGCCCCTTGGGGTCGATGGCGAGCCAGCCGGACCGGCCGAAATCCAGAACATTGCCATGATGGATGTCGCCATGCAGTACTGCGACATCCCGTGGAGCCGCCAGGAGTTCCCGTGCGGTTCTTGCGCAGTGTTCAAGGATGCCGCCGTGCAGGGCGGCCGCGTCCCATAACGCCGAAAACCATTGCTCCAGTGGAACCAGAGCGGGGATCGGTTTGGCAACGGGGGCATGCAGTTGGGCGGCTACCGCACAAAGGATACGAGTGGCCTCGTCGTCCCTGCCGCTGCGGGTCATCTGCACAAGTGACCCGGGGCCCTGGGCGCGCACCATCAGTAAGGCCTCGCCATCATGGGCGAGTATGGGCGCGGCACCTTTGCCGTCCCACCAGGCCATCAGCAGGCCGCCAGCTTGTTCCTCTGCTGCCTGCGAGATTTTGAGCATGGCGGCTATGCCGCGCTGGCGGACGGGCAGCAAATGGCCGTTCAGCGAGACGAAAGCATCACCATCAAGGGTCAGATTCCAGAGTTTCAAATACTTATCAAACATAAACTCACTCAATCCAGCGCATTGAAAATGGCCAACGGCAGGTCTTTCAGAGGGGCAAAAAAGTGTTCCGTAACCCAAAATCCGACCCGTCCAGCCTGTACTTTTCAGCGGGTCGTGTTCTGTAAAATACCGGAACGAAAAACAACGATCAGCACAGCAGATGTCGATAATCCCGGTTTGGTTTTCGGTTTCGGTTCCGGTTCCGGCCCCGAGGCACGGGAGGGCGCGTGTCTGGTCCGCTACGACAGCATGATGATAGTCGTGCTCTCGAGCAGTACGGGTCGTACCAGAATCTTGTAGCAGTCAGCATCGAATGCCTGCCCGGTAAGTTTGGGGGCCAGTCTGGCTTCAGCCTCGCAGGTATAGGTGCCGATATAACGCCAGCTGTCCACGACGTGGTACTCCTCGAGCTCGCCATGGCGCTCGTGCAAGGCGATTGCCCCTGGATAGGGCCAGTGATGCACGGCCCAGCGTTCTAAAGCACTCAACAAACGCCGGGTATGCGCCTCATGGCTTTCTGCGCCTTTGCAGGCCCCGGCGCACTTACCAATCTGAGCCCGGAAGCAGCCCCGTCCCGTTGATTTATCAAGGCCCAGCAGGGTGTGGCAGAGCCGGTGCTCATCCGCAATCAGCATCAGGGCTTCGGTGGCCATGCGCCGGTTACGGAACAGCCCGTACAACTGCGGCCCTTCGCAAATCGCGGTGGTGTCGATGATCTCCAGCATCCCGTCGCGAATTCGCAACGAGCACAGACGCTGCTGCCGGCGAAGCCGCTTGTTCTTCAAGGGCTGCAGTTCTTTGATCAGTCGGGACTCCAGCAGCAGGGCGCCGATTTCTCCGGCGGTTTGCTGGTACTCGATCCGTTGCGCCTGGCGCAGCATCCGGGCTTCTTCCGGTGCGCGCAGATGAGAAAGCAGCCGACTGCGAATATCGATGCTTTTACCGATATAGAGCGGTATCGAATCGCCCTCGGCGTAAAAGAAATACACCCCGGGTGCTCGCGGGGCGGCCTCGACCTGAGCACGCAGATGCTCCGGGTATTCATAAACAAGCTCGGGGCGGGCTTTGGGGGCGGGCATGGGGGTGCCTTGGTTATATCATCAAAACGAGAGTCCAATCATACACAGTGCTTGAGGTGAGGATGATCTCCGGAGACAAGTATCGGGTTCGTGATCGCCTTGCTACAGCTGATATGCGGCTTTCAGTCCAAGTTGATGTGTAACTGATCCATAAACCTCACCTATCCAAACAGGCGGCGTCTGAGGTGGGGAGGAATCAAATCATGCTGGCGCGG
>NZ_WIWH01000063.1:0-14876 GCF_009600035.1 Pseudomonas sp. FSL R10-2964
TGACCCCGGATCTTGTGAGCACCGCAAAACCTGTGGGAGCTGGATTGCCTGCGATGCACACAACGCGGTCTGGCTGGCGCACTCCGGGGATGCCATCGCGAGCAAGCCCGCTCCCACAGAGGTACGCGGCTGACCCCGGATTTTGTGAGCACCGCAAAACCTGTGGGAGCTGGATTGCCTGCGATGCACACAACGCGGTCTGGCTGGCGCACTCCGGGGATGCCATCGCGAGCAAGCCCGCTCCCACAGAGGTACGCGGCTGACCCCGGATTTTGTGAGCACCGCAAAGCCTGTGGGAGCTGGCTTGCCTGCGATGCACACAACGCGGTTTGGCTGGAGCACCCCGGGGATGCCATCGCGAGCAAGCCCGCTCCCACAGAGGTACGCGGCTGACCCCGGATTTTGTGAGCACCGCAAAAACTGTGGGAGCTGGCTTGCCTGCGATGCAAACAACGCGGTCTGGCTGGCGCACTCCGGGGATGCCATCGCGAGCAAGCCCGCGCCCACAGAGGTACGCGGCTGACCCCGGATCTTGTGAGCACCGCAAAACCTGTGGGAGCTGGATTGCCTGCGATGCACACAACGCGGTCTGGCTTGCGCACCCCGGGGATGCCATCGCGAGCAAGCCCGCTCCCACAAGGGCTCAGTCAGGCGGGTACAAGGGTGACCAAGGGAGCTTCTGGTGCCTGCGGTTCCTTGAGCAACGCAAAGTAGGCAAAGGCCGAACACGCCGCCACCACCGCACTGATCACAAATGCCGAGGAAAACGAACCGCTCTGCTGCACGCTGAATCCAGTCAGAATCGGCGCTATGGAACCTGCCAGGTAACCGCCAAAGTTCTGGATCGAGCCAAACGAAGCCACACGCTCCGACGGCACAATGGTGTTGACGATCATCCACGCCGTGGCACTGGAGATGTTGATAAAGAACATGGTCAGGCACAGCAGGATCACGCACGCCACCACGTTGGTGGTAAAGGCCACAATCAGCGTGAACAGCGCCCCGCCCAGTAGCCCCAGAATCACCATCAGCTTGCGGCTGGCCAATACCCGCATGCCTCGTGCCACCAGTCGATCACAGCATTTACCGGCCACAATGGTGCCCAACGCGCCAAACAAATAAGCCAGCGATACCACCCAGGCCGTGCGATACAGATCCAGACCGTGCTCACGCTCAAAATAACCGGGCAACCAGGTGAGATTGAGCCAGATCATGTAAATCACACCCATAAACCCGAGGAACGCCCCCCAGGTGTTGCGATCCCTGAACAACGAGGTCCAGCGCACTTTCGCCGCCTTGACCTGTTGCACCGGCACCGGTTCCGCACGACCTGTCTCGGCCATGTATTGCGCCTTGCTCTTGTAGAACTTGAACCAGCACAGTGCCAATACCAGTCCCATGACGCCGGTAAGGATAAACATCCCGCGCCAGCCCAGATGCACCATGAAAACAGTCAACAACGGCGGGGCCAGGCACGGGCCGATACAGGTCGAAGACCACACCCAGCCGGTCGCCGTGCCGCGCTCCTGGGTATCGAACCACTCCGACAATGCCTTGGCCGCCGAAGGAAACACCGGCGCCTCACCTATCCCCAGCAACACCCGCAAGCCGACCAGATGGCCATAGCTGCTGAACAGGCCGAAGGCCGCCTGCGCAACCGACCACACCACCAGCGATCCACCCAGTGCCAGCTTGCTGCCCAACTTGTCGATCAAGGCACCAAGAGGCAGTTGTGAAAAGGCGTAGGCAATGGAGAACGCCGAGAGCATCACCCCCATTTGCATCGGGCTGATGGCCAGGTCTTTCTGGATGGTGGTGTTGGCGATGGATAAGGCGCTGCGGTCAAGGTAGTTGACCACGCCAATCAGGAACAGGAAGAAGATCGTCAGCGTCTTGTAGCTTTTTATTGTTCTCATACGCGCCTCTCATGAGCGGTTGCGCCCCTACCCGACAGGTGGGGCGACGCTCACTTTAGAGGGCGGTTTGGCCTGTGCCCAATTACATCATTCCATCAGTTAATAACCGCGCGTTATCAAGGTGTCTGGCGAGCACCGCGCAGGGCATCGGGACCACTTAACAAGGCGTCGATAAAGGCTTTTGCCGACCACTGCGGGACATCGTTGCGCCGGGTAATCACCCCGTAGTCAGCCAGCACCAGCGGAAACGGCAAGGCCAGGCGGGTCAGGCGCCCGGCCTGGATTTCCGGTTCGACCATCGACTCGGCCAGCATCGCCACCGACGGCGTGGTTTGCAGCAGTTGCATGGTGGTCTGCAAGGACACGGTTTCGACGGTGTTTTCCGGGGTCTGCATGCCTGCTTCGACGAAGGCTTTTTCCACCCGCGCGCGCATCGGCGTGCCCGTCGGGTAAATCACCCACGGCCAACTGCCCAAATCCGCCAGTGGCACTTCACTGGCCCCGGCCAGCGGGTGCTGGCTGCCCGTAACCAGGCACAACGGCTCCGGCGCCAGCGCCTGGAATTCAAACAACTCACGATGACGATCGAGGGTAAAACGGGCCACCACTAGGTCCAGTTCCTTGTGTTCGAGCAAGGTCAGCATATTGGCACTGGTGCCCTCAAGCACTTGCACGGTGAGCAACGGCCAGTCCTGCTTGACCCGCACAATGGCAGCAGGCACGGCCAGGGCTGTGGCCGCATAAATGGTGCCGACCTTGATCAGGCCATGCCCACCCTGGCGCAGATGGTTGATCTGGCTGACAAACTGACCGGTGTCGTTCAACGCGATCTGGGCAAAACGGGCCACATGGCTGCCCAGATCGGTAAGGGTCATGCTGCGCGGCAAACGGGCAAATACTTCGAAGCCCAGCTGGTGCTCGATTTCGCGCAACATCTTGCTCACGGCTGGCTGGCTGATGCTCATTTCCTGCGCAGTCGCATGCATGTTTTGCGTGCGCGCCAGGGTGTCGATCAGCACCAAATGGCGAAACCGCAGCCAGTTGCACAACTGGTTAAATCCGACATCCGCCATCCGATAACCCCCGGTTATTAAGACCTGAGAATATCTCATTGGCGATTATCGCAAAGCAATATTAGTGTGCAGCTGTTGGGCCAAATAATAACAACGGACTTTCGTCATGAACCTAGCCAACAAACGTGTGCTGATAACTGCTGCGGCGCAAGGCATAGGCCGCGCTTCGGTACTGGCCTTTCGCGATGCGGGCGCGCAGGTCATCGCCACCGACCTGCATGTCGAAGCCCTGCAAGATATCCCCGGTATTCAAGTCCTGCCCCTGGACGTGACCCAAGCTTGCGCCATCGATGCCATCTGCCAGCAGCTGGGCGCTATCGACGTGCTGTTCAACTGCGCCGGCTATGTGCACAGCGGTGCCCTGCTGGAGTGCGACGAGCAGGCCTGGCAATTTTCTTTCGACCTCAATGTCACCGCCATGTACCGCATGATCCGCGGCTTCCTCCCCGGCATGCTGGAAAACGGCGGCGGCTCGATCATCAATATGGCTTCGGTGGCCTCCAGCGTCAAAGGCGTGCCCAACCGCTTTGCCTACACCGCCAGCAAGGCTGCGGTGATCGGCCTGACCAAATCGGTCGCCGCCGACTACGTGCGCCAGGGCATTCGCTGCAA
The DNA here is from genome assembly GCF_009600035.1 of Pseudomonas sp. FSL R10-2964. NCBI lineage: Bacteria > Pseudomonadati > Pseudomonadota > Gammaproteobacteria > Pseudomonadales > Pseudomonadaceae > Pseudomonas > Pseudomonas sp. FSL R10-2964. The sequence continues at coordinate 3,602 of NZ_WIWH01000063.1, forward strand.
CGCCATTTGCCCCGGCACGGTGGACTCCCCTTCGCTACGCCAGCGCATCGCCGAACAGGCCCTTGAGCAAGGGCGCTCCGAAGCTGAGGTCTATCAGGCCTTTGTTGACCGCCAGCCCATGGGCCGCATCGGCAGCGCTGAAGAAATCGCACAACTAGCGCTGTACCTGGCCAGCGATGCCAGCAGCTATACCACCGGCACCGTCCAGGTGATCGATGGCGGGATGAGTAATTAAGCATTTTGTGGGAAACCCTGTGGGAGCGAGCCTGCTCGCGATGCAGGCACCTCGGTGTTTAAGTGGCACCGCATTGATGCATTCGCGAGCAGGCTCGCTCCCACACTAGATTTATTTCCATGCACCAAAGGAGCTTTTATGAAACTGCTGCGCTACGGCGATAAAGGTCAGGAAAAACCCGGCCTGCTCGATGCCCAAGGCAATATCCGCGATTTGTCGGCGCATATCACTGACGTTGCAGGCGCTGCGCTGTCAGCCGCAAGCCTGGAAACACTGAGCAAAATCGACCCCGCCAGTTTGCCGCTGGTCAGCTGTTCGCCACGTATCGGCGCCTGCGTCGGCCAGGTCGGCAAATTTATCTGCATCGGCCTGAACTATGCCGACCACGCTGCCGAATCGGGCCTGGCGGTGCCGTCGGAACCGGTGGTATTCAGCAAATGGACCAGCGCCATCTGCGGTCCCAACGACAACGTGGAAATCCCCCGCGACTCGACCAAAACCGACTGGGAAGTCGAGCTGGGCGTGGTGATCGGCAAGGGTGGACGCAATATCGATGAACATAACGCCCTGGAGCACGTGGCCGGATACTGCGTGATCAACGATGTGTCGGAGCGCGAATGGCAGATCGAACGTGGCGGCACCTGGGACAAGGGCAAGGGCTTTGACACCTTTGGCCCCCTCGGACCATGGCTGGTGACCCGTGATGAAATCAGCGACCCGCACCAGCTCGACCTTTGGCTTGAAGTCGACGGACAGCGCTACCAGAACGGCAACACCCGCACCATGGTCTTTCAGATCCCGGCCCTGATTGCTTACCTGAGCCGCTGCATGTCGCTGCAACCGGGCGACGTGATTTCCACCGGCACACCGCCGGGTGTGGGCCTGGGGATCAAGCCAACCCCGGTGTACCTGCGCGCAGGCCAGGTCATGCACCTGGGCATCAGCGGCCTTGGCGAACAGCGCCAGCTCACCGTACAGGCCGACTGACTTCACGCTCACACAACTATAAGAAAGGGTTTTACACATGCGCATTCTGATTACTGGCGGCACCGGCTTTATCGGCAAACAACTGGCCCAGCGCCTGCTCGACATGAACAGCCTGACCTTTGAAGGCCAGGCGCCTCGCACCATTGAGCGCATCGTGCTGTTCGACGCCTTTGCCGGCGAAGATGTGCCGAGCGACCCGCGTATCGAACTGGTGACCGGCGATATAGCCGACCCCGATGTCATCGCCCGCGTCACCGATGGCGTGGACCTGGTGTGGCATCTGGCAGCCGTGGTCAGCTCGGCGGCCGAAGCGGATTTCGACCTGGGCATGCAGGTCAACCTGCACGGCCTGATGCTGCTGCTCGAAACCCTGCGCAAGCAAGGCAACGCGCCGCGCTTCGTCTACGCCAGCGGTTTTGCGGTATTTGGCGGCGCCCTGCCGCCAGTCGTTGATGACAACACCGTGCTTACCCCGCAATCGTCCTACGGCATGCAAAAAGCGGTAGGCGAATTGCTGGTCGCCGACTATGCGCGCAAAGGCTTTGTCGACGGCCGGGTGCTGCGCCTGCCAACCGTGGCTGTACGCCCCGGCAAGCCAAACAAGGCGGCCTCGACCTTCTTCAGTTCGATCATCCGCGAGCCACTGGTGGGCCTGCCTGCCGTATGCCCGGTACGCCCGGATACCCAGGTTTACCTCACCTCGCCGCGGCGCATTATTGAGTCGATGCTGCTGGGCATGACCCTGTCGCCAGAAACCCTGGGCAACCAGCGCATTATCCCGTTGCCGGGCGTGACCACCACCGTGGCCGACATGGTCGCGGCGCTGCAACGGGTGGCCGGTGATGACGTGGCCAAACTGATTCGCTGGGAGCCCGACGCGACTATCCAGCGTATCGTCGAAAGCTGGCCGAGCAAGGTAGAAGCCCCCCGCGCCCGTGCCCTGGGCTTTACCGCCGACGCGGACTTCGATGCCATCGTGCGCGCACATATCGAGGATACGGCCGACAAATAACCCACCACCCCCTTGTGGGAGCGGGCTTGCTCGCGATCAAGGCGACGCGGTGCAACTGAAGACCCGCAGCGATCCCATCGCGAGCAAGCCCGCTCCCACAAAAAGCCCTGTCTCACCCAAATGCTGCAACGCTCACGCTACTCACAACAATAAAAACTGAGGTCGTGCCACATGACTACTCCACTCACCGATGTCTCGGACATCGAACAACAGACAATCAAGCGCGTGACCAGGCGCATGATTCCTTTTCTTGTACTGCTGTTTGTGGTCGCCTTTCTGGACCGCAACAACGTCGGTTTCGCCGCACTGCGCATGAACGAAGATATCGGCATCAGCCAGACCATTTATGGCCTGGGCGCAGGTATTTTCTTCCTCGGCTATTTCATGTTCGAAGTGCCGAGCAACATTTTGCTGCACCGCTATGGCGCCCGTGTATGGATCGCGCGGATCATGGTGACCTGGGGCATCATCGCCGGCGCCATGGGTTTCCTGCAGACGCCAATCCACTTCATCTCCCTGCGCGTGCTGCTGGGTATTGCCGAAGCCGGGTTCTTCCCTGGCGTGATCTATCTGCTGTCGCTGTGGTTCCCGAGCCGCTATCGCGCACGCATGATCGCCTCGTTTTATCTGGGCGTACCCATCGCGCAAATCATCGGCGCACCGCTGTCGGTGGGCCTGATGGAGATGGGCGATGCCTGGGGCTTTGTCGGCTGGCGCCTGATGTACATCGTCGAAGCCGTACCGGCGGTGATCCTCGGTGTGGTGTGCTACTTCTACCTCACCGACCACCCGGCCGATGCCCACTGGCTGACCGACAAACAGCGCACCTGGCTGATCAACACCCTGGCCCAGGAAGAGCGCAACAAACCGCTGGTGGTGGGAGTACAACCGACCAAGGGCCAGATGATCCGCAAGGCCCTGTGCAACCGCCAGGTATGGCTGCTGGCACTGGTGTATTTCGGCATCACCTCGGGCTCCAACGCGATGAACTTCTTCATGCCAACGGTTCTGGCATCGTTCCGCGGTACCTTCGGCCTGGAAATCGGCCTGATGCAGAACGGCCTGATCACCGCCATCCCCTACGCCGTGGCAGCCGTGGCGATGATCTGGTGGAGCCGTCGCTCTGACCGCCTGCAGGAACGTCACTGGCACGCGGGCGGCGCCGCCATGCTCGCGGCGGTGTCGATTGCCGTGGCGCTGTGGCTCAACCAGCCGTGGATCATTGTCATCGGTTTCATTCTGCTGGCGATGGGCGTGTACAGCGCGATCAACGTGTTCTGGGCAGTCCCCGGGCAAGTGCTGACCGGTGTCGGCGCGGCCGTGGGCATTGGCCTGATCAACTCCATCGGCAACCTCAGCGGTTTTATCGGCCCTTACCTGACCGGCTACCTGTTCACCGTGACCGGCAGCTACACCCCGGGGTTTCTGGTGATCGCCGCACTGGTTGGCCTGGGTGGCCTGGGCATGGTGCTGATGCCGCGCAATAAAGAATCGCAAATTGGCGCCGCACTGGCCCCTGCCACTGGAGGAAAAGCATGAACCTGCCAAGCGTAGCCTTTATCGGTACCGGGATCATGGGCCTGCCCATGGCCCGCAACCTGCTGCACGCCGGCTTCCCGGTGCGGGCCTGGAACCGCTCGCCGGGCAAGTTGCAGGCGCTGGCAACACTGGGGGCGGCGGTTGCGCCGACCCCGGCAGGCGCGGCAGACGGTGCTCAGGTGCTGATCTGCATGCTCAGCGATGGCCCAACCTGTGACGAGGTGCTGTTTGGTGAAAACGGTGCCGCCCTGGCACTGGCACCGGGGGCGCTGGTGATCGTGATGAGTTCGATCCCGGTCGACACCGCCGTTGAACAGGCGCGGTTGTGTGCCGAACGCCGCCTGCGCTACCTCGACGCCCCGGTGTCGGGGGGCGAGCGCGGGGCGCGGGAAGCCAGCCTGGCAATTATGGTTGGCGGCGAAGTGGCCGCCTTTGAGCAGGGCCGCGAAGTACTGGCCGCCATGGGCCGCCCGGTGCACGTCGGCCCGGCGGGCACCGGCGAGTTGTCCAAGCTGGTCAACCAGTTGATCGTCGCCAGCACCATCGCCACCGTCGCCGAAGGCCTGCTGCTGGCCGAGCGCGGTGGCGCCGACCCGGCGAAAGTCCACGAGGCGCTGATGGGCGGTTTTGTCGACTCGCCGATCTGGCGCCAGCACGGCCAACGCATGCTGAACAACGATTTCACTCCCGGTGGTCCGGCCAAATGGCAGCTCAAGGACACCCGCACCGCCCTCGCCCAGGCGCAGAAGCTGGGCCTGGACCTGCCGGTCGGCCGCCTGGTGGACAGCCTGTTTGCCGCCATGGTCGAGGCCGGTGACGGCGAACTCGACCACGCCGGACTGATCCGCCAGCTGCGCCGCAACAACCCATTGCCCGAATAACTTGCTGGAGCCTGCCATGACCGATTCAACCCCACGCCGCCTGCGCAGCCAGCTGTGGTTCGACGACCCAAGCCACGCCGACCTGACCGCACTGTATGTGGAACGCTACATGAACCAGGGCCTGACCCGCGCCGAACTGCAATCGGGGCGGCCGATTATCGGCATCGCCCAGACCGGCAGCGACCTGACACCCTGCAACCGCCATCACATCGAACTGGCCAAGCGGGTCAAGGACGGCATTCGCGATGCAGGTGGCATCCCGATGGAGTTTCCGGTACACCCGATTGCCGAGCAGTCGCGCCGCCCCACCGCGGCCCTCGACCGCAACCTCGCCTACCTGGGCCTGGTCGAGGTGCTGCATGGTTACCCGCTGGACGGCGTAGTGCTGACCACCGGTTGCGACAAAACCACCCCGGCCTGCCTGATGGCAGCGGCCACCACCGACCTGCCTTCCATCGTGCTGTCCGGCGGGCCGATGCTCGACGGCTGGCACAAAGGCCAGCGCATTGGCTCCGGCACCGTACTGTGGCATGCGCGCAATCTGCTCAGCGCCGGCGAAATCGATTACGAAGGCTTTATGACCCTGACCACCGCATCATCGCCGTCGGTGGGTCACTGCAACACCATGGGCACTGCGCTGTCGATGAACGCCCTGGCCGAGGCACTGGGTATGTCCCTGCCCGGCTGCGCGAGCATCCCGGCACCGTACCGCGAGCGCGGGCAAATGGCCTATGCCACCGGGATGCGCATCGTCGACCTGGTGCGCGAAGACGTACGCCCCTCCCAGATCATGACCCACGCGGCCTTCGAAAACGCCATTGCCGTGGCCTCGGCGCTGGGCGCATCCACCAACTGCCCGCCGCACCTGATTGCCATCGCCCGCCACAGCGGTATCGAGCTGTCACTGGAAGACTGGCAGCGCGTCGGCGAAGACGTGCCCTTGCTGGTCAACTGCATGCCCGCCGGCGAGTACCTGGGTGAAAGCTTCCACCGCGCAGGCGGTGTACCGGCGGTGATGCATGAACTGGACAAGGTCGGCCGCCTGCACCGCGACTGCCTCACGGTCAGTGGCCGCAGCATGGGTGAAGTGGTTGCCGACTGCGTCACCGGCGACCGTGACGTGATCCGTTCCTACGAAGACCCGCTGATGCACCGAGCCGGTTTTATCGTACTCAGCGGCAACTTCTTCGACAGTGCCATCATGAAAATGTCAGTGGTGGGCGAAGCATTTCGCAAGACCTACCTCAGCGACCCGTTGCAACCCAACAGCTTCGAAGCGCGGGCTATTGTGTTCGAGGGCCCGGAAGACTACACGGCGCGGATCAACGACCCTTCGCTGGACATCGACGAGCGCTGCATTCTGGTGATTCGAGGCTGCGGCACCGTGGGCTTCCCCGGCAGCGGCGAGGTCGTGAACATGGCGCCACCTTCCAACCTGATCAAGGCCGGGATCGACTCCCTGCCCTGCATGGGTGATGGCCGCCAAAGCGGCACCTCGGCCAGCCCGTCAATTCTCAACATGTCCCCGGAATCTGCGGTGGGTGGCGGTCTGTCGTTACTGCGCACCGGCGATCGCCTGCGCGTCGACCTCAACGCGCGCAGCGTCAACCTGCTGGTGGACGAAAGCGTGCTCAACGAACGCCGCCAGGAACCGCTGCCACCGCTGGCCCCGTCACAAACTCCGTGGCAGGAACTCTACCGCCAACTGGTCGGCCAGCTCTCCACCGGCGGCTGCCTCGAACCGGCCACCCTGTACTGGCGCGTGATCCCGGAAAACGGCCCGCCCCGTCACTCCCACTAGACACGACAAACACATTACCTGTGGGAGCGAGCCTGCTCGCGAAGCAGACACTGCAGATGGTCAGCCAACCCGTGGTGACTTGATCGCGACCAAGCTCGCTCCCACCAAGCACTCTTTTCAAGGATCACGCATATGCAAACGCTGCAATTGACCATAGAAAACACCCTGCCCGATGACTGGCAGCGCGCCACCCTGGTCGGTCGCGTGTGGTTGCCCGGCGAACGTGGCGGCCCGGCCGTGGTGGTGATTCGTGACGGTGAAGTAATCGACTGCACGGCCCACTTCCCCACCCTGAGCCTGCTGCTCGATAGCGACAACCCGCTGCAAGCCGTGCGTGAAATCCGCGGCACCGTATTGGGCACGATCCAGGCCTTGCTGGCCAACAGCGGCGAGCAGCGCGACATGGGCAAACCCTACCTGCTGGCCCCGGCAGATCTGCAAGTGATCAAGGCGGCGGGTGTGACTTTTGCTGCCAGCATGATCGAACGGGTGATCGAGGAAAAAGCCGGAGGCGATGCCCACCGTGCCGAAGAGGTTCGTGCCCTGGTGCACGAAGTGATTGGTAATAACCTGCGCAACCTGCGCCCCGGCTCGCCAGAAGCCATGCGCCTCAAACAAGTGCTGATCGAACAGAACATGTGGTCGCAGTACCTGGAAGTGGGTATCGGCCCCGACGCCGAAATTTTCACCAAGGCACCGATCCTCGCTGCGGTGGGCAGCGGCAGCGCCATTGGCATCCACCCCGGTTCAAGCTGGAACAACCCGGAGCCGGAAGTGGTGCTGGCGGTAGACAGCCAGGGCCGGATCCACGGCGCGACCCTGGGCAACGACGTCAACCTGCGCGACTTCGAAGGTCGCAGCGCGTTACTGCTGAGCAAGGCCAAGGACAACAACGCCTCCTGTGCACTGGGGCCCTTTATTCGCCTGTTTGACGAACACTTCAACCTCGACGACGTGCGCCATTGTGAAGTGACCTTGCGTGTTGAAGGTGTCGATGGCTACGTGCTGAACGGCAAAAGCTCAATGAACCAGATCAGCCGCGACCCGGCGGACCTGGCCGAACAGACGCTCAACGCCAACCACCAGTACCCGGACGGTTTTGTCCTGTTCCTGGGTACCCTGTTCGCTCCTACCGAAGACCGCGACCAGCCGGGCCAGGGGTTTACCCATAAGGCCGATGATGTTGTAAGCATCTCGTCACCGACACTGGGAGCGTTGCACAACCGCGTGACCGGCAGCGACCAGGCGCCACAATGGGCGTTCGGGGTCAGTGCACTGATGAAGAACCTGGCGGGCCGCGGGCTGCTCGGCCAGGCCTGACTGGCTGATTGAAAGCCACAAAAAAGGCCCCGCCTGTTCAACAGTGCGGGGCCTTTGCGTATCTGGTGTCCCAGGCGGGGTTCGAACCTGCAACCTTCCCCTTAGGAGGGGGATGCTCTATCCAATTGAGCTACTGAGACAAATAACGGCGTGCATGGTAACGGGCATGCCTGGGTTTGTCATGTCGTGAGTGGTCTTTTTAACTGTAAGACAGCGGCCAAAACAGATTTTTTTTGCCTCCGATGAGCGGTACGAGGTTGCGATCGACTGCACAGCACAGGCAAGGCTCAGGCGACCATCGTGCAATTTGCACTACATCAAAAAGCCATCATTGCAAAATGCAATTAAACACTCTTGAATACACGGCTCAACTCGCTGTTTTATAAGGTTTTTTAGCCTTGTTACAGTTGGCACGAAGACTGCTCTATTAACAGTATCCCGTCCATGCTCTCAGAGATGACCGCCATGAACAGCACGCTACTACTGTTAAACACCCTCGCGCTGGCCGTATTGCTGGTTTTTCATTTTCTGCCCGAGCCCGTTTCGGCCGAGCAGCCTGTTGAAATGACGGCTACCTTCAACAAACCGCGGCCACAGGTTGCGGTGATGAAAGAGACCAGCCGCGTGACACCTCGTCTGGCTGCCAACCAGCCCGTCGCCGACCAGGCACCTGCGGGTGAACGCTGGGTCTTTTGAAAGCACATTGAGAGATGGGTAAGAAATCATGTCCAAAATCGCTTTGGCTCTGTTAATGCTGGCACTGTCGAGCCTTGCCCTGGATGTATTCACCAGTAACGAATTTGGCAATCTGCCCTTGATCGCCGCCGCGGTATTTTTCGCTTGCTGGCTGGTGGCGCTGATGCTTGGCCGCAGGTTCAAGTTTGACCCGCAATTGCGCTGAAACTGCCCATAGGCAAGGGGGAAAACCCATTAATTTGCTGGGTTAATCGCTAAGCCACCCATTCGAGTGTATATTTTTAACAAGACCTACTGGCATAACGCCTTTATCCGGTTCAATATTTGTCACAGAATTGACGCCAGGGAAGTGGCAGATTTGAGGCATGATGCGCGCCTCTTAGCAATTCAGGTTGAACATTTGGCTATAAGGACGGTCTTAAACACATCCTGCGGCCAATTCCCGAGAACCGCTCCCCTGAACTAACCGGTTAACTAAAATGCGCCCATTGAAACAGGCAATTTACTCCAGCCGCACGGCTGACAAGTTCGTCGTTCGCCTGCCAGACGGAATGCGCGAGCGCATCGCCGAAGTGGCTCGCAACCATCACCGCAGCATGAACTCTGAAATCATTGCTCGTCTCGAGCAAAGCCTTATCCAGGAAGGCGTTCTGGGTGATGAGCTCAGCATGCGCCTCGACAGCCCCGAGCTTTCCCTGCATGAGCGTGAGCTGCTGCAACGCTTCCGCCAGTTGTCACACCGCCAGCAAAACGCCCTGGTATCACTGATTGCTCACGATGCTGAAGCAGCCTCTGAAGAATCCTGATTTAACCCAGGCATAAAAAAAGCCAGCAAATGCTGGCTTTTTTTATGGGCGCTGTTCGCGCCCTGTACAGAATGATCAAAGCAGGAAGATAGTTGCCAGCCCCAGAAAGATGAAGAACCCACCACTGTCGGTCATGGCGGTGATCATCACGCTTGCGCCCATGGCCGGATCACGCCCCAGCCGGGCCAGCGTCATGGGTATCAATACCCCCATCAGTGCTGCCAGCAGCAGGTTGAGGGTCATGGCTGCGGTCATCACCACGCCGAGCGACCAGCTGCCATACAGCAGGTAGGCCACAACACCAATCACCCCACCCCACACCAGACCATTGATCAGGCCCACGGCGAGTTCCTTGCGCATCAACCGCGAAGTGCTGCCGGTGTTAACCTGATCCAGGGCCATAGCGCGCACGATCATGGTAATGGTCTGGTTGCCGGAGTTACCGCCAATACCGGCCACGATGGGCATCAGTGCTGCCAGAGCCACCAGCTTTTCAATCGAGCCTTCGAACAGGCCAATCACCCGCGAAGCAATAAATGCCGTGACCAGGTTGACTGCCAGCCAGGCCCAACGGTTACGCAGGGACTTCCACACCGAGGCGAAGATGTCTTCTTCTTCTCGCAGACCGGCCATGTTGAGAACTTCGTTTTCACTCTCTTCACGGATCAGGTCGACCATTTCATCGATGGTCAGACGGCCGATAAGCTTGCCGTTCTTGTCCACCACCGGGGCCGAAATCAAGTCATAACGTTCAAATGCCTGAGCAGCATCGTAGGCATCTTCGTCCGGGTGAAAACTCACCGGGTCGTTGGCCATGACCTCAGACACTTGTTTTTCAGGGTCGTTGACCAGCAGACGCTTGATCGGCAGCACGCCTTTGAGCGCACCGTCGTAATCGACCACAAACAGTTTGTCGGTATGGCCCGGCAACTCCTTGAGGCGACGCAGGTAACGCAGCACGACTTCAAGGCTGACATCCTCACGGATGGTCACCATCTCAAAGTCCATCAGGGCACCGACCTGGTCCTCGTTATAGGACAGTGCGGAGCGCACGCGCTCACGCTGCTGGCCATCCAGGGTCTCCATCAGCTCATGGACGACGTCTCGCGGCAGCTCGGGAGCCAGGTCAGCAAGTTCGTCGGCGTCCATCTCCTTGGCGGCTGCCAGGAGCTCGTGATCGTCCATGTCGGCGATCAGGGTTTCACGCACCGAGTCGGATACTTCGAGCAGGATGTCGCCATCGCGATCAGCCTTGACCAGCTGCCAGACCGTCAGGCGGTCGTCCAGAGGCAATGCTTCGAGGATATAGGCAACGTCTGCGGAGTGCAGGTCTTCCAGCTTGCGCTGGAGTTCAACAAGGTTTTGCCGATGGACCAGGTTCTCGACCCGGTCATGGTGATGGCCTTCCTGACGATGAGTCAGATCTTCGACCACACGCTGGCGATTAAGCAGCTCAATAACTTGAGCAAGGCGGCTTTGAAGGCTTTCTTGGGTTTTCTTTACTTCAACTTCGGTCATAGGCGAACTCCACTCCCAGCAGCAGGGCACGCCGGAAGGATCAATCAGTCAATTCATGATTGGTAAAGCGGGATGCTGAGTTACTACTGGGTAAGTCCATGGAGGTATTCCACAAGCCCCGGCGGGGCTGACGGGCGCAATCATACACGGCTTGAAAATTAATGACGCAAAAATCTTGGAGATAACAAAAGCTTGCGAAAAACCGCCAGACGGCGCCTGCGCACTGCTTGTGCGACGAAGGATGAGTTGCACAGGGCACAACTCAAAGCTGAAATTCAACCTTGTAGCCGTTGACGAGCAGGGACAAGAACCAGAATAAACACAAGACAAGTCGCGAGGATGACAGCAATAGCCAAATCGCAGATAACAAAAAGCCCGCACAATGTGCGGGCTTTTTGATGTTTGGTGCACTCGACAGGATTCGAACCTGTGACCGCTCGGTTCGTAGCCGAGTACTCTATCCAGCTGAGCTACGAGTGC
>NZ_WIWH01000064.1:0-13994 GCF_009600035.1 Pseudomonas sp. FSL R10-2964
TAATATCAGGGAAATCGCTGCGCTAACTGTTCGCTATGTCTCCGAACAAAGTGTTCGCGATGTCCCCGGTCCATACAGGGAGAGGGCTAGGGTGAGGGGCTTTTTCCTACCCGGAAAAAACGGAATGAACCCCGCAATTTTTTTCGCTTGTGGCCGCAACGGCCAAAGGCTTTGATAGACGTCTATTTCGTCGCCAGAGCCCTGCCCCATGCCTGCTTTCGATGGTTTGTTCTCCCTTGTCGATTCCGTGCTCGGCCAACCGGCCACCGCCTGGTTGCGTGAGCATGTCGAAGTGCCTGAAGGGCTGCTGCGCTTCAACTGGCATGAACAGGCACTGCACCGGGTGTGGCTCGCCGAAGCACTGAACCTGTGCCTGCTGCACAAACTGGTTGAAGCCGTGCCTGAAGGCCGACGCTATGTACAGGAACAGGCACAGCATGGCCGCAAGGTAGTGTTCGACCATGGCGCCCTCCGTACGGTGGACTGGCCTGCCAACGGCGAACTGCCCCGCGGCCGCCAGGCATTTGCCCGTTTGCTGGAGCCACTGGGCTTTACCGATGTGCGAACCTACCCGCTGACCAAGCTGAACATGACCGGCTGGGGCTACCGACAAATGGATCTGCCCGAAGACATCGCCCAGTTCTTTGTCTCGGAACTGCACCCCGGCCGCTTCAGCGAGGCTTTTCAACAGGCCGTCAGCCGCGTGGTCGGTTCCAGCCTTGACCCGCTGCAGGCCCACCACCACAGCATCCTCAAGACCCTGAGCCTCACCCACCACTGCAGCCTGAGCCAGGCGCAGGCCCTGTTGCCAGGGCTGTATCAAGCATTCGGCCGGCAGCATGGCGTGGTACAGGAAACGGACTACAACTGCCTCCTCGCTGAAAGCGCCGAGATGGCCTGGATCGCAACCGAGGGCAACAGCTTCAACCATCTGACCGATCGCGTGCCGGACCTCGAAGCCTGTGTGGCGCAACAACGTGACTTGCAACGGCCCATGAAAGACAGCATCGAAGTGTCCGCCTCGGGGCGGGTGATGCAAACCGCCTATCGCGCCAGCACGGTCAGCCGCGGCCTGGTCGATGCTGCCGGGGTGTACCGCGAGCACGCAGTGCCGGGGTCATTTGTGGAGTTCATCCAACGCAAGATCGACCCTGATACCGGCCGCATCGATCTGAACTTCGACAGCAGCAACGCCCAGGGCATTTTCAAGATGACCGACTCCAGGGCCTGAACGCAAACAGCCCTGACGGCGCAGGGCACGTCAGGGCTGTTAAGGGCTTGGGTGGTGTTATTTAAGAACCACAGCGCCTTTCATCATCGAGTTGTGGCCCGGGAAGGTGCAGAAGAATTCATATTCTTCGCCCGCTTTCAGCTTGGCCACATCGAAGGTCACGGAATCTTTCTCACCGGCGCCAATCACTTTGGTGTGGGCGATGATGCGCTCATCACCGTCCTTGAGATAGTTTTTGTCCAGGCCAGCGGCAATGCCGTCGGTAGAAACTGCCTGCATGTCTGCCTTTTTGCTCAAGACCCAGTTATGACCCATGACGTTTTTCGGCAGATTGCCGGAGTGCGTCAGGTTAACGGTGAAGGTCTTGCAGGATTTGTCGATGACGATCTCTTTGGTGTTGTAAGACATTTGGTCAGTCGAATCGACAGTTACAGCGCACTCAGCCGCCAGCAAATGGCCGCTGGCCAGAGTCAAAAGGGATACCGCAACAACTTTGGCAAACATGGTGTATCTCCAAGGCAGGGTATGGGGAAGCAAAAATCTGTATACAGATTGCCTGAAAATTGTATCGATTCATATGATCTGCGTCATGGTCTATCGCCACAATCGACACAATCCATCCCAGAATGGACTTCAGGCTTATAACCTTAGGCCATCATTTTGAATTTTGGGGGAATAAGTAACTAGATTTAATCCACAACCGGCTTTTGCGTGGGTGTAGAGTCGTATTTTTAGCGCAATGTGCAACCTTGCAAAAACCCAGCTAACGGCTAAGCACTAATACAGGGCAGAATACGCGCCGCTCAACCTCACCTTCGACCCCAAGAGGATCGCCCATGGCCAAACCAAACTATAACTTCGCTAAGCGTCAAAGAGACTTGGCTAAAGAGCAGAAGAAAGAGGAAAAGGCTGCCCGCAAGAAAGCGGCTGCTGAAGGCGGTACTGTTGATACCGAGCTGGACCACGAAGTCGACAGCGAAAGTGAAGACGCCGCAGAAGATACCGGCGCGCCAGAAGACAAAGCTCCAACTGCTTGACCCCCTCGGCCCGGTTATCCACAACCCGGCCCACAGGATCTGTGATCAGGATCAGCAGCCCGCCTGCTGATCCTCGCAGTTAGCCTGAACGCCCTCAGACGCTTCAAACCTCATTCCCTTACTCCGCGACAGCAAACAGCCTACAAACCCGTGGCAGGCCTCTCAGCGCGCAGAAAGCACAACGCCAGCCCTAAGGCTGGCGTTGAAGTACTGCAATTTACGCAAAACCGTAGCAGCTGCCGAAGGAACACTGCAACTGTGGGAGCGAGCCTGCTCGCGAAGGTCGTTCGCGAGCAGGCTCGCTCCCACAATAGGGCTTGACCTGCAACAGAGTATCTACAAGGGCAGGCTTAGCGCGGCACTACCGGCTTGCGGGCCGGGCGCTGGCTCTTGCCGCCCTTGGCTGCTTCCTGGCGCTCCTTGGCGGCCTGCTTGTTGCGGGCAAACGCAGCAGCCTTGGCCTGTTCACGCTTGTCCCACGGGTTGCCACCATCACTGGCACGCGGCGGCAGGCCAGTGTGCTGGGTCAGGATCTTGGTGGTCTTCTCACCCGCGACCTTGTGGCTACCGGCAGGCGTCGAGTTTTTGCGACGGGCACTCTGGTAACTGTCGGTCGCCGGCTGATGCAACGGGATCAACTGGTCCTTGCCCGAACCGATCAGGTCGGCACGGCCCATGCGGGTCAGCGCCTCACGCAGCATCGGCCAGCCTTTCGGGTCGTGATAGCGCAGGAACGCCTTGTGCAGGCGGCGCTGCTCCTCGCTCTTGACGATGGTCACCGAGTCGCTCTTGTACGTGACCTTGCGCAGCGGGTTCTTGCCCGAGTGGTACATCGCGGTGGCGGTAGCCATCGGCGACGGGTAGAACGCCTGCACCTGGTCGGCACGGAAACCGTTGGTCTTGAGCCAGATGGCCAGGTTCATCATGTCTTCGTCTTTAGTGCCGGGGTGAGCGGCAATGAAGTACGGGATCAGGTACTGCTCTTTGCCTGCTTCCTTGGTGTACTTCTCGAACATGCGCTTGAACTTGTCATAGCTGCCAATGCCCGGCTTCATCATCTGGTTGAGCGGACCTTCCTCGGTGTGTTCCGGGGCGATCTTCAGGTAACCACCGACGTGGTGGGTGACCAGTTCCTTCACGTATTCCGGCGACTCGACGGCAAGGTCGTAACGCAGACCGGAAGCGATCAGGATTTTCTTCACGCCCGGCAAGGCACGGGCGCTGCGGTAAAGCTGAATCAGCGACGAGTGGTCGGTGTTCAGGTTCGGGCAGATGCCCGGGAAAACGCAGGACGGCTTGCGGCACGCGGATTCGATTTCTGGCGTTTTGCAGGCGATGCGGTACATGTTCGCGGTCGGGCCGCCAAGGTCGGAAATAACCCCGGTAAAGCCTGGCACCTTGTCGCGGATCTCTTCGATTTCGCGAATGATCGACTCTTCGGAGCGGTTCTGGATGATGCGGCCTTCGTGCTCGGTAATCGAGCAGAAGGTGCAACCACCAAAGCAGCCACGCATGATGTTCACCGAGAAACGGATCATGTCGTAGGCCGGGATTTTTTCCTTGCCGTACGCAGGATGGGGAATACGTGCGTAAGGCATGCCAAACACGTAGTCCATTTCTTCAGTGGTCATCGGGATCGGTGGCGGGTTGAACCATACATCCACTTCGCCGTGCTTTTGCACCAGCGCACGGGCGTTGCCCGGGTTGGTTTCAAGGTGCAGCACGCGGTTGGCGTGGGCATACAGCACCGCATCAGCACGTACTTTCTCGACCGATGGCAGACGGATGACCGTCTTGTCACGGGTCATGCGCGGGCTGGCCAGGATCTGCACGACCTTGGCTTCGTTCGGGTCTTCAACCGGGCCCTTTTCCTGCTCGATGGCGCAGGCCTGGGTGTCCTGGGTGTTGACGTACGGGTTGATGATCTTGTCGATCTTGCCCGGACGGTCAATACGCGTGGAGTCGACTTCATACCAGTCTTTTGGCGTATCGCGACGAATGAACGCGGTGCCGCGCACATCGGTGATGTCTTCGACTTTGTGGCCGTAGGACAGACGCTGGGCTACTTCGACGATGGCGCGCTCGGCGTTGCCGTACAACAGGATATCGGCACAGGCGTCGATCAGGATCGAATTGCGTACGCGGTCCTGCCAGTAGTCGTAATGCGCGATACGGCGCAACGAAGCTTCGATACCGCCGAGTACGATCGGTACGTTTTTGTAGGCTTCCTTGCAGCGCTGGCTGTACACCAGACTGGCGCGATCCGGACGTTTGCCTGCCATGCCACCGGGGGTGTAGGCGTCATCGGAACGGATCTTTTTGTCAGCGGTGTAGCGGTTGATCATCGAGTCCATGTTGCCGGCGGCAACGCCGAAGAACAGGTTCGGCTCGCCCAGCTTCATAAAGTCGTCTTTGGACTGCCAGTTCGGCTGGGCAATGATGCCCACACGGAAACCCTGGGACTCCAACAAGCGACCAATGATGGCCATACCAAATGACGGGTGATCGACATAGGCATCACCCGTCACGATGATGATGTCGCATGAATCCCAGCCAAGCTGATCCATCTCCTCCCTGCTCATGGGCAGGAATGGTGCTGGGCCGAAACATTCGGCCCAGTACTTCGGATAGTCAAATAGAGGCTTGGCTGATTGCATGTCGATGACCGGTGTTGAGTGCAAAAAAGGGGGCGCGGCATTTACTAAGAAATTCGCGGGCGCGGAATATAGCACAAAAAATGACCAATTCCGACGGCAATGGTCGGAATTGATTGGCGCAGGCATATTGTCTGTGGGAGCGAGCTTGCTCGCGATTCAGGCGGCGCGATCTATCTGATTGACCGCGTCGATGCTATCGCTGGCAGGCCAGCTCCCACAGAAGCCGGACAGGTTAATCGTCGTCGAAGTTGTAACTGCCTGGCGCCAGGTTTTCGAAGCGCGTGTATTTGCCGATAAACGCCAGGCGCGTGGTGCCAATCGGGCCGTTACGCTGCTTGCCGATGATGATCTCGGCAATGCCCTTGTGCTCGGTCTCGGGGTGGTACACCTCGTCCCGGTACACGAACATGATGACGTCGGCGTCCTGCTCGATGGCTCCGGATTCACGCAAGTCGGAGTTGATCGGGCGCTTGTTGGGCCGCTGCTCCAGGGAACGGTTGAGCTGTGACAGCGCGACTACCGGGCAGTTGAATTCCTTGGCCAGCGCCTTGAGGGAGCGGGAAATCTCGGAGATTTCGTTGGTACGGTTGTCACCGCCGGAACCCGGGATCTGCATCAATTGCAGGTAGTCGATCATGATCAGGCCGATATCGCCGTGCTCACGCACCAGTCGCCGGGTACGGGCGCGCATTTCCGAGGGGCTGATGCCCGCGGTATCGTCGATAAACAGTTTACGGTCATTGAGCAGGTTGACCGCCGAGGTCAGGCGCGGCCAATCGTCGTCTTCGAGGCGACCGGCCCGGACCTTGGTCTGGTCGATGCGACCCAGCGATGACAGCATACGCATGATCAGCGATTCACCTGGCATCTCGAGAGAGTAAACCAGTACCGCTTTCTCGCTGCGCAATACGGCGTTTTCAACCAGGTTCATCGCAAAGGTGGTTTTACCCATCGATGGACGACCGGCGACGATAATCAAGTCCGCAGGCTGCAAGCCGCTGGTCATGCCATCGAGGTCGGTGTAACCGGTGGACAGGCCGGTGATGGCGTTGTCGGTGTTGAACAGCGTGTCGATACGGTCGATGGCTTTGGTCAACAGATCATTGACGCTCACCGGGCCACCGGTTTTTGGCCGGGCCTCGGCAATGGCAAAGATCTGGCGCTCGGCCTCATCGAGGATTTCTTCGGCGCTGCGCCCTTCCGGGTTGAATGCACTGTCGGCGATTTCGGTGCTGATACCGATAAGCTGACGCAACGTCGCACGCTGACGCACGATCTGGGCGTAGGCCTTGATGTTGGCGACCGACGGCGTATTTTTTGCCAGTTCACCGAGGTAGCCCAGGCCGCCCACCTGCGAAGTCTGACCTTCCTTGTCCAGTTGCTCGGCAAGGGTCACGACGTCAATCGGGGAGTTCTGATCTGCCAGCTTGGCAATGGCGCGGAAGATCAGGCGGTGGTCATGTCGATAAAAATCACCGTCCGAAACCTGATCCAGCACGCGTTCCCAGGCGTTGTTGTCCAGCATCAAACCACCGAGCACAGCCTGTTCGGCCTCGATGGAATGCGGAGGCACCTTCAGGGCTGCGGTTTGTAGATCGTATTGCTCAGGAGCGGAGATATCGTTCATGGCCACTTGGAATTAGTTTGAAAATCAGGATCTGCAGAAAGACAAAGGGCACGACCTGTAAACAGGATCGTGCCCGATGTTAACCGTCCGGCACACAAGGTGCCAGTCAGTTAAGACTGCTTAAGCAGCTACCACAACAACGCGTACGGTTGCTTCAACTTCGGCGTGCAGGTGCACAGCCACGTCGAATTCGCCAACGTTGCGGATAGTGCCGTTCGGCAGACGAACTTCGCTTTTTGCAACTTCAACGCCGGAGGCGGTCAGTGCATCAGCGATGTCGTGAGTGCCGATCGAGCCGAACAGCTTGCCTTCGTCGCCAGCGGTGGCAGTGATAGTCACTTCCAGCTCAGCCAGTTGGGCAGCGCGTGTTTCAGCCGAAGCTTTTTTGTCTGCAGCAGCTTGTTCCAGCTCAGCACGACGCTCTTCAAACGCAGCCAGGTTGGCAGCGGTTGCAGCGGTAGCTTTGCCGTACGGCAGCAGGTAGTTACGACCGTAACCGGCCTTAACATTTACTTTGTCGCCCAGGTTGCCCAGGTTCGCGACTTTTTCCAGAAGGATCAGTTGCATGTGAAAATCCTCTTAACTTTTAACCTTCACCGTCCGCAGAGTCTTTATCGGTGCCTTTCGGCGCCAGACGTCCGCGAAAATCAATCAGGCTGTCGACAATGGCCAAGACCACGAGCAACGGATAGATCAGCTGCATAAACAGCAACAGCGTGACGTACAACCCCACCAGCCAGAACTTGGCCAGTCGCTTTTGCGCCACCAGCCCATGAATCAGGGCCAGCCCGGCGAAGAACAACGCTACGCTGCACAACGGCGTAAGCATGGCCATTTCGGGACCGAAGTTCGGCCCTACAAGCATGCACGCCAGCAATCCGAGCGCTGGTCCCAGCGGTAGGCGGATGCTGCGAAATTCGCTGGCAAAACCACCCGGGTTATACAACAACGCCTGCCAATAACGCCCAAGTATCAGGCTCAGCACGCTGACGACCTGCATCAAAGCTGCAATCAAACCGGTGAGGACGGGTGCAATCAGTGCTCCAAGGCGCGCTCGCTCTACGTCAGATAACTTGTCGTAGAGACCATTGAGGACCTGCGGCAGAAGTTTTTCCAACTCCTGCGCCATCGCACCAATGGGTTCGCGGAAAACCGTACCCAGGACCACGCCATACACCACACCCAACGCTACGCTGACCAGCAGCACGCGATTCCAGGACTGACCGGCGCGTAACATCAACGCCAGCCCCAGAGTTCCCAGCAGCACCATAAGGGTGCGGGGCTCTCCGATAAACCACCAGACCAAGGCCGGCAGTAACGCCCATGAGAGAATGCTCAAGGCATCTCTCGGACCGCGCCGCAGAAGCACCAGGCTACCTGCAGCAGCACTCAACCAGAACAAGAACGGCAATGCCGCACATCCGGCCACGATTAACGTGGCCTGCACACGGCCTCGCATGATGAACTCAGCTAAGGCGCGCATGCTTTCAATCCTTTACTACTTGTCGACTGCCCGGTCTCAGCGGCCGTGGCTGTCGGTGTAGGCCAGCAGGGCCAGGAAGCGGGCGCGCTTGATAGCGGTGGCCAGCTGACGCTGATAACGAGCTTTAGTACCGGTGATACGGCTTGGAACAATTTTGCCGGTCTCGGATACGTAAGCTTTCAGAGTGTTGAGATCCTTGTAATCGATCTCTTTCACTTCTTCTGCGGTGAAGCGGCAGAATTTACGACGACGGAAGAAACGTGCCATGTAATTGGCTCCTCAAAAGGTCCGTGGATTACTCGTCAGCGTTATCGCTGGCGTCGCTGTTATCGCTGTCATCGCCATCGGCGCTGTCAGAATGCTCAGGACGGTCACGACGCTCACGGCGCTCACTGCGGTTCTCTTCAGCCTTGAGCATCTCGGACTGGCCAGTTACGGCTTCGTCGCGACGGATGACCAGGTTACGGATCACAGCATCGTTGTAACGGAAGTTGTCTTCCAGCTCAGCCAGGGCTTTGCCAGTGCACTCAACGTTCAGCATCACGTAGTGAGCCTTGTGAACATTGTTGATTGCGTAGGCCAGTTGACGACGGCCCCAATCTTCCAGACGGTGGATTTTGCCGCCGTCTTCTTCGATCAGCTTGGTGTAACGCTCTACCATGCCGCCGACTTGTTCGCTTTGATCCGGGTGGACCAAAAAGATGATTTCGTAATGACGCATGAATGCTCCTTACGGGTTGTAGCCTGCCGCTAACTAAAAAGCGGTCAGACAAGGAGTGAATGACACTTGTGTGTCTTGCCTAGAGAGGCACATATGCGCCCGCCATGACGGCAAGGGGCGCAATTGTAGAGAAGGGACAACAGAGGCGCAAGGCAATTGGTGATTATTTGAACAATCTTTACTTGTATACGCCACAAACCAATGTGGGAGCGGGCTGGCTCGCGATGGCATCGCTGCGGTCATCCAGAGACACCGCGTGATACGCATCGCGAGCAAGCCCGCTCCCACATTTAACAGCCAGCCAGCTTACTTCTTCTTCGAAGAAGTCTTGGCCTTGGCGCCGCGCTGACGCTGGGCTTCGAACAGGCAAACACCTGTCGCCACCGAAACGTTCAGGCTGCTGACGCTGCCGGCCATCGGCAGCTTGACCAGGTAATCACAGTGCTCACGGGTCAGGCGACGCATGCCCTTGCCTTCTGCCCCCATGATCAGGATGGTCGGGCCGGTCAGGTCCTGGTCATAGATACTGACTTCAGCCTCACCGGCCGTACCGACAACCCACAAGCCGCGCTGCTGGAGCTTCTCCAGGGTACGCGCCAGGTTGGTCACGGCAACCAACGGAATAACTTCCGCTGCACCGCAGGCTACTTTTCGTACCGTCGGCGTCAGCGTTGCAGATTTGTCCTTGGGCACGATAACAGCCAGCGCACCGGCAGCATCCGCCGAACGCAGGCAAGCACCCAGGTTGTGGGGATCGGTCACGCCGTCCAGCACCAGCAGCAACGGGGCACCTTCAGTGCGATCGAGCAGCTCGTCGAGCATGGCTTCGCCCCAGACCTGGCTCGGACTCACGTCCGCCACCACACCCTGGTGCACGCCTTCGACCCAGACGTCCATTTCACGACGCTCGGCCTGGCCGACAGCCACACGGTTTTCGTTGGCCAGCTCGATCAGCGTTTGTACACGCGGATCACTGCGACCTTCTGCCAGCCATACCTGCTTGACGCGCTTGGGATGGTGACGCAGCAATGCTTCTACGGCATGCACGCCATAGATTTTTTCCAGACTCATGACTTGGCCTTAGGTTTGCGCGCCCCGCCGCTTTTGGCGGCTGGAGCGGTGCCCGATTTTGGCGGGCCTTTACGATGTTTGCTCGGCTTGGAAGGCTTGCCCGCATCTTTTGCAGGCGCCCCCCTACCCGACTTTCCCGGCTCCGATGTCCGACCGCCGCTTTTCGATTCGGCCAGCAGCGCCTGTTTCAGTTCACGGCTTTTGCGCAGCTCGGCGTTTTTTGCCGCAGCATCGCTTGGGCGATAAGCATCATCCGAGGATTTTTTAGCGGGCTTGGCCGGTGCACTGCGACGTGCAGCCGGGGCTGGCTCAACCGGCTTTTCAGTCGGCTTGGTACCGGCCTTGCCTGCATTCCTGGTTTTAGGCGCATCAGCAGTACGATTTTTACGACCAATCGGCGCACTGAGGGTTTTTTCCGCCATTTCGAAGTCGATCTTGCGCTCGTCGAGATCGACGCGCATGACCCGCACTTCAACGGTATCACCCAAGCGGAAGCTGCGACCGGTGCGCTCGCCCGCCAGGCGGTGATGCACAGGGTCGAAGTGGTAGTAGTCGCCCGGCAAGGCAGTTACGTGAACCAGACCTTCAACATAGATATCGGTCAGTTCCACGAACAGGCCAAAACCGGTCACTGCCGTTACCACGCCAGGGAACGACTCACCTACGCGATCCTTCATGAACTCGCACTTGAGCCAGTTGGTCACATCGCGGGTGGCTTCGTCGGCACGGCGCTCGCTCATGGAGCACTGCTCGCCGAGCTGCTCCAGGATCGCTTCGTCGTACGGATAGATGCGCGCTTTCGGAATGGTCATCGCACCAGCACGGCGAACGTGCGGGGTATCCATCTTGGAATGGATCACGCTGCGGATCGCACGGTGGGTCAACAGGTCAGGGTAGCGACGAATCGGCGAGGTGAAGTGGGTATAGGCTTCATAATTCAGGCCGAAGTGGCCCTGGTTATCGGAGCTGTATACCGCCTGGCTCAACGAACGCAGCATTACGGTCTGGATCAGGTGGAAATCCGGACGGTCCTTGATGCTGGCCAGCAATGCCTGGTAATCCTTCGGCGACGGACCATCTTTACCTTTGTGCAGGCTCAGGCCCAGCTCACCGAGGAACGCACGCAGTTTTTCCAGACGCTCCGGCGGCGGACCATCGTGGACACGATACAGCGCAGGAATCTCGTGCTTCTTGAGGAACTCGGCGGTGGCCACGTTGGCCGCCAGCATGCACTCTTCAATCAGCTTGTGCGCATCGTTACGGGTGGTCGGGCGAATATCGGCAATTTTGCGATCGGAACCGAAGATGATCCGGGTTTCCTGGGTTTCAAAATCAATCGCGCCACGGGTATGACGAGCTGCCAGCAACACCTTGTACAACGAGTACAACTGCTTGAGGTGCGGCACCACATCAGCGTATTCGCTGCGCAGTTGCTTGGCTTCGCTGGTTTTCGGCTGCTCCAGAATAGTGCTGACCTTGTTGTAGGTCAGACGTGCCTGGGAATGGATCACCGCTTCGTAGAACTGATAGTCGGTCATTTCGCCGGTTTTGGAGATGGTCATCTCGCAAACCATGGCCAAACGGTCGACTTTCGGGTTCAGCGAGCACAGGCCGTTGGACAGCTGCTCAGGCAGCATCGGGATCACGCGCTCAGGGAAGTACACCGAGTTGCCGCGAACCTGGGCTTCGGCATCCAGGGCCGAACCGATTTTCACGTAGCTGGAGACGTCGGCAATTGCCACGTACAACTTCCAGCCGCCGGAGAACAGGCGCAGCTTGCCAGGCTTGGCTTCGCAGAATACGGCGTCATCGAAGTCGCGAGCATCTTCGCCGTCAATGGTGACGAACGGCAGATGACGCAGGTCGATGCGCTTCTCTTTGTCTTTCTCTTCGACTTCCGGCTTCAGACGGCTTGCTTCCTTAAGCACAGCTTCCGGCCATACGTGAGGAATGTCGTAAGTACGCAGGGCAATATCGATTTCCATGCCCGGAGCCATGTAGTTGCCTACAACCTCCAGTACATCGCCTTGCGGCTGGAAACGCGGCGTAGGCCAGTGAGTAATCTTCACTTCGACGAACTGACCGATTTTTGCGCCAGCGTTGCGACCCGGGGTTACCAGCACTTCTTGCTGGATCTTCGGGTTGTCGGCCACTACGAAGCCAATACCACCTTCTTCAAAGTAGCGACCCACGATGGTTTCGTGAGCACGGGAAACCACTTCGACGATCACGCCTTCACGACGACCACGACGGTCCAGCCCCGAAACACGGGCCAGCGCACGGTCGCCATCGAACACCAGGCGCATTTGCGCAGGGCTCATGAACAGGTCGTCGCTGCCGTCGTCCGGAACCAGGAAGCCGAAGCCATCGCGGTGGCCACTGATACGGCCGAGAATCAGGTCGAGCTTGTCCACCGGCGCGTAAGTGCCACGGCGGGTGTAAATCAGTTGGGCATCGCGCTCCATCGCACGCAGGCGACGGCGCAAGGCCTCGATTTGGTCTTCTGTGGTCAGACCGAACTCTTCCACCAACTGTTCACGAGCAGCAGGCGAGCCACGCTCGGCCAGGTGCTGAAGGATCAGTTCGCGGCTAGGGATAGGGTTTTCGTATTTTTCCGCTTCACGTGCGGCCTCGGGATCGAGGGTCTGCCAATCGGCCATTAGATAGTTTTCACCTTGTCTATATGCGGGTTAGTTTGGCATACGCGTATTGAAACGGGAAATTTCAGGCACACACTGGGCCTTATTAGTCCTTTCTGACGCGCTTTGCTGCTGTCGACCAACCGTTCGCGAAATATTTTCACTATTTTTAAACACAACGCTTTACAGGTCAAAGGTTCGTCCGTAAGATGCGCGCCATCAACAACGGCAACAGCGTTGAAGATACTGCCCAGATGGTGAAATTGGTAGACACGCCAGCTTCAGGTGCTGGTGATCGCAAGGTCGTGGAAGTTCGAGTCTTCTTCTGGGCACCAATTCGAGATTGCAGAGTAGTACACTCTTCAGCCTCACACAAAAACCCGCGAAAGCGGGTTTTTGCATTCCGGGTCAGCTAAGCCCCTGATTTAATAAAATTAAAACAGGGGTTTACAGATCGAAAAGCTCTACGTATTATGCGCCACATCAACAGCGGCAACGTTGCTGATACTGCCCAGATGGTGAAATTGGTAGACACGCCAGCTTCAGGTGCTGGTGACCGCAAGGTCGTGGAAGTTCGAGTCTTCTTCTGGGCACCAATTCAGGTTTACAGGTTCACCCTGTGTAACCACTCAAAAAGCCCGCGAAAGCGGGCTTTTTAGTTTCCGGGATTCCTTCCTGCCCTCTTCGATACCTTTTATCTGCGGCCTAAAGGTCGTATTTGATAATCTATCTCATCCGCATTAATATCCGGCCAACTTCAGATCCCTGGCTCATCCTCCTGGATACCCGTGCCCGACACCAATGACAGGCTCCAGCTTTACCTGACGCATCGTATCGCCCTGGTCGACTATGCCGCCCCCATCGTGGGCTGCCGGGCCAAGGCAGAAGATGTGGTTCAAGACGCCTGGCTGCGCTTCAGCCAGGGCGCGGACAACCTCGCCCCGCTGACACAACCGGTGGGCTATCTTTACCGTATCGTGCGCAACCTGGCCTTTGACCTCAATCGCCGGGCAACCCTGGAAAACCGCCACACCACCCATAGCGAATCATTGGACGAACACATTTCCAACGCGCCTTCGCCCGAGCAGCAAGCCTTGCATGTGGACGAATTACGCAAATTGCAACATGCTTTGTCCCGCCTGCCGGAGCGCACGCGCCAGGCATTCGTATTGCATCGCCTGCAAGGCCTGACGTTTCAGCAAATCGGCACGCAACTTGGCATATCCGTGAGCCTGGCCCACCAATTGGTCCGCGACGCCCTGACCTACTGCGCGGAACAACTGAGTGATGACTGAAAAACCGCCCCCGAACCCGATCTGGGAAACCGCACTGGACTGGCTGCTGCTGATCCAGGAGAACCCTCAAGACTCCGAACTGACCGAACGCCTGAACCACTGGCGCGCCAGCGCCCCTGAGCACGACGCGGCTTATCGCAAGGCGCTCAAGGTCTGGAGCCTGAGCGGCGAGGCGCTCACCCTGCCGGCGACAACAGCACCGGCCCCGCCGATGGCACGCCCACCCCAGCGCC
>NZ_WIWH01000065.1:0-13889 GCF_009600035.1 Pseudomonas sp. FSL R10-2964
CACAGTTTCAACAATCAGCTGTCACCGGTAGAGTTTGAAAAGCGTTACGCAGCGAGCCTGGAGAGTGTCTAGGAAACTAGGGGCGATTCAATCCACTTTTCTATGCGTGTGGTTCCCTCGACATTTGATGTCCCGAGCGACTGAGAGGCAAATCACTTGCCCCTCAGTTCTGACTCCCGGCTGATGCTTTCAATTTGGAGTGAAACCTACTTGGGAATATACGCAGCTACCGACTTGCGAATCTCTTCCCGCGCCTCATCCGCGCTCCCCCAACGCCCCATCTTCACCCACTTACCCGGCTCCAATGCTTTGTAGTTTTCAAAGAAGTGCTTGATCTGTGCGAGGAGTAGCGCAGGGAGGTCTGAGCACTCCTTTACGTCGTTGTACATCGAGCTGAGTTTTTCATGAGGCACAGCGATCACCTTGGCATCCGCTCCGGCTTCGTCAGTCATGTACATCACACCCACCGGGCGACTGCGGATTACAACTCCAGGTGAGACGGGATAAGGGCAAACCACCAGGACGTCAAGAGGATCTCCGTCATCGCTCAACGTATTTGGAATGAACCCGTAGTTGGCCGGATAGAACATCGGTGTGCTTAGGAAGCGGTCAACGAAGATCTGTCTGCTCTGCTTGTCGACCTCGTACTTGATCGGCGAGTGGTTTGCAGGGATCTCAATAACTGTGAAGAAGTCATCGGGGATCGCGTTACCAGCAGGAATGTCCGCGTAGCTCATGTTCATACCTCCGATGTTGTAGAAGTGGTTGCGTCGGACGGATCTCTCCCAAGTGGGCTCATTTCTTTTGGCAAATCGACTATCCATTCGCCTAACATCATTCTCTGATAGCGACGGTTACGTTGAGTAAAGAAAACGACCATAAAGCCTTTCATGTCTATCTCCTCAGCGAGTACCAATCACTTGGTATGAAAGAAGCCCTGCAGCGGTCATCGCCAGCGAACCAACCACGTGCAACGAAATTGAGCCAAGCGCCCAGAGCAGTTTTCCCTCCTGAATCAAGGTGACTGTTTCGGCTGAAAATGTAGAAAAAGTGGTAAGACCACCACAGAATCCGGTGATGATCAGGAGGCGCCATTCAGGGCTGAGCGAAGGCGATGCAGCCAAGAAGGCGATGGTCAGCCCTATGAGATAACCCCCGACCATGTTCGCGACTATAGTCCCGGGAGGAATCGTAGGAAATAGAGCGTTCAGCTTTATACCCAAAAGCCAGCGTAACCAAGCACCAACTGAGGCGCCGATGGCAATGACGATCAATGATTTCAGCATGACGAGCACTCCTTACCAAACCTGGAGGGCCAAGCATGCAGAGGGACAGCGCTGTAAGATGGGCGAAGCACGAAAAGTAAGATCATATCCTGTCCTAAATTAGGGACAGGGAGCCACACCTACGCACCCTGTCTAGGGTTCACGTAGGCATCATCAGCACAAGGCGGTTAAAGGAGGAATGCCATCTCCTGATAAGATCCTATAGCATCCGCGCTACTGACATCAATAACCTCCTATACAGATCAAGATACCTTTGGCTGATGCTTGCTTTCAAAGTACACCGCTGAGCCACCATCCAAGCATTCCACTGCCCAAGACGACTACCCATGGGGGAACCCTCCAAAACATTAGGGCGACAAGGGCTATCAGCGCCAAACCGAAGTCTTGAGGTTTCAAAATTGCACTCGTCCAGACTGGGTTATATAAGGCCGCCAAGAGTAGCCCTACTACTCCCGCATTAATTCCTGCAAGGGCCGATTGGGTGCGAAAACTATGTCGTAGTTGCTCCCAGAATGGCAGCACGCCGATTACGAGTAGGAATGAAGGTGCGAAGATAGCGACCAGGCATACCGTAGCTCCGATCCAACCAGAGGGTTGGGCGTTCATGGACGCTCCGAGAAATGCTGCGAAGGTAAAGAGCGGGCCCGGTACGGCCTGCGCTAAGCCATACCCAGCAATGAATGTGTCGTTGGTTACCCATCCGTTGAATACGGTCGCAGACTGAAGTAACGGTAGTACAACATGCCCCCCTCCAAAAACTAATGACCCTGCTCGGAAAAAGGCATTCGTCATAGCTAGTGCTTCAGAGGGCCAAACCTGGATCAAAAATGGTAGGCCTACCAATAAGCCAAAGAACACCACCAACGATACCAGACCTACTTTTCGGCTAACTGATATTGGAAGGGGCTCAGCAGTATGCTGTTGAGCAGGCTTGAAAAGCATCAGACCGATGACAGCACTGCAGATAATCACGGCGATCTGCCCCCAGGCATTTGGCCAGATGAGTGCTGCGCAAGCTGCAAACACAGCGATGGTTACCCTGGGTACATCAGTACAAATATTGCGCGCCATTCCCCAGACGGCTTGAGCAACAACAGCAACCGCGACGATCTTAAGTCCGTGCAAAAGACCGCTTGGGAATGCATTTCCCCACGCGGACATCCCTTGCGCAAACAAAACGAGGATTATTGCCGATGGCAGTGTAAACCCAGCCCACGCGGCAACTGCTCCAGAGAAACCAGCACGCGATAGCCCCAAACCTATGCCTACCTGGCTACTGGCAGGCCCTGGCAGAAACTGGCACAGGGCGACCAAATCGATATAACTGCGCTCACTGAGCCATTGGCGCCGAACAACAAACTCTTCGCGGAAGTAACCTAGGTGTGCAATTGGCCCTCCGAAGGAGATGAATCCCAAGCGCAAGAACACCAGAAAAACCGTCCACGGGGTATGGGCTGTAATCATCTTGGTACTACTTTCAGCTGACAAGATTCATGCTCCCAAAAATAGCGGCTGTACTGACCAATTAACACTGTGGCTACGCTCTACAATCCAATATGCCTGTTTTAGGAGGCGCTTACATCGATTTACACACACCGACGACTTTGGGCAGAGGCAGGGCGATGGTTACCTTAGTCAGCAGGTCAATCCGCAAGAAGCCGTTGAAGTAGCCCGAGGCGTGACTGGACATTCAGTGGATTTAAAAGGCCTGCTTGGGCTGGGCCCGGTGTCCGATCTACATACCCAAATCTGCCTCAAGACGGGAACCCTTCAAATTGGTCGGCAATGTCCCGACGGGCATGATTTTCAGTATCTCGCTAGTGAGATACTCGGCGTGAGCGGAGTAAGTCGCGATTCGCCCTTGCTCAACCGACCTATAAAGCACAGCCGCGTCTGCAGCTGCTGGGTAAATCTCAGAATACTCAGCACATCATCCTGAATAACCCCTAGTTTCATAGACACATCCATGCCACAAAGATGTTGACCTCAATACTTCGCTTTTGACAGGGAACGAATAAAATTAGAGTGTGAGCCCAGACTCCACAGTGCGCGCCTTCGTGATCGTTACTCATGGATCTTATACCTAAGGAATCTCCGAACAAGTTTTCAAATGTGCTGAAATACGCCTGACCACCTGATCCGAGCCGCCTATGAGCCAGATGAGCTTTTCCGATTTCGAATACGCCGGCAAGCGCAAGCAGACACGCCGCGAACGCTTCCTCGCCGAGATGGATCAGGTCGTGCCCTGGACGGGTCTGCTGGGCCTGATCGAGCCGTTCTACCCCAAGGCCGGTGGCGGCAGAAAACCCTATCCTCTGGAAACCATGCTGCGTATTCATCTGTTGCAGAATTGGTTTTCCCTGAGCGATCCGACCATGGAAGAAACGCTCTACGAAATCACGCCCATGCGCCAGTTTGCACGTTTGACCTTGAGCGCCCCGATACCTGAAGACACCACGATCATGAATTTCCGGCACTTATTGGAAAAGCATCAGCTTGCACCTGCAATCCTCGCGGTCATCAATGGTTATTTGCAGGGCAAAGGCATGTCTCTGCGTCAGGGCACTATCGTCGATGCCACCATTATTCATGCTCCCAGTTCGACTAAAAACGAAGAGGGAAAGCGCGACCCCGAGATGCATCAGACCAAAAAAGGTAACCAGTATTTCTTCGGAATGAAGGCCCATATTGGCGCTGATGTCGAGTCCGGCTTGGTTCATCACGTCCACGGCACCGCCGCCAACGTCGCCGATGTCACACAGGTCGCCGAGCTGTTGCATGGCGAAGAAAATGCAGTGTATGCAGACGCCGGATACACCGGCGTTGAGAAGCGTGAAGAGCATGAAAATCGTGAAGTGATCTGGCAAATCGCGGCGCGCCGCAGCACCTATTCCAAGTTGAATAAACGCAGCGTGCTCTACAAGGCCAAGCGCAAGATTGAGTACTGCAAAGCCCAGACACGGGCCAAGGTCGAACATCCGTTTCGGGTGATCAAATGCCAATTTGGGTACGTGAAAGTGCGCTTTCGTGGGCTGATGAAAAACACGGCTCAGTTGACCACATTGTTCGCCCTGTCGAACCTGTGGATGGCTCGAAAACAACTGATGGGTATGGGCGAGTTGCGCGCTTAACATGGAAAACCGGGCGAAAAACGCCCTCGATGAACACTGCATCAGGTCGTTTTGAGCAAATAGCGCTGCGTGCCGTGCAAATTACGACTTGCGGCCGCCGCGCAGCAAGT
Source organism: Pseudomonas sp. FSL R10-2964 (assembly GCF_009600035.1). Taxonomy (NCBI): domain Bacteria; kingdom Pseudomonadati; phylum Pseudomonadota; class Gammaproteobacteria; order Pseudomonadales; family Pseudomonadaceae; genus Pseudomonas; species Pseudomonas sp. FSL R10-2964. Next base: position 4,528 of record NZ_WIWH01000065.1, read on the forward strand.
TGATCGGAGCATCCCTAAACGATTGGCGGAAAACTCCAAAGTTGGTGTATTGTTATGGGACTAACTACGTAGAGATTAAACATGTCAAAACTTGCTGAATTTCGCCAACTCGAAAAACACCTTGCCGAACAACTCGAGGCTCTCGAAACACTGAAAGGCGATGCTGGCCTCAAAAAGGAAATAGAGTTTGAATCGAAGCTGCGCGCTCTGCTTGCTGAATACGGTTATAGCCTGTCTAACATCATCAACTTGTTGGATCCTCAGACTGGCCGCAGCACTCCAGTAGTGAAATCCAAAGCTGGCACTCGTAAACCACGTCAGGTGAAGGTCTACAAAAATCCGTACACTGGCGAGGTCATCGAAACCAAAGGTGGGAATCACAAAGGTCTGAAGGAGTGGAAGGCAGAACACGGCTCAGATACCGTTGAGTCCTGGCTGACCAAGTGATTTTGGTTTGAGTACAAAAGGGCCCTTCGAGGGCCCTTTTTGTATGTTATTTGAGATAGGTGGTTGATCTTCTCGGCGGAGAATTCAAGCATCTCCAGAGGCTCTTGAGTAACTCCTATCTGACGCTGAAATCTGTGCGTTTCTGGCCATAGAAGCTTAGTGTTAGCCAACTCCCCCAGATTACGACCCATCCTGACCGCCCCTGCTGAGTATCAAAACAATAACCTGATAAACAAGGACGGTTTTCCCCGTCGTATTAGCGACATCGACTTTAAAAACAGCCCCCCCCAGTTCATAGTTCCGTGCGTGGATGAGTGTTTGTATTACTTAAGCTGAGAGCTAGAGAATACCCCTAGGCACGACCGGAGCCACAAGCGTTTAATCGCACCGACGGGAGTAGTTGGCAAAGAGACCGACAACACCTTTGCCGACACTAGGGAAACTCCGAACAAGTCTCCAAGTATGCTGAAATACAGCCTCACCACCTGCCCCGAGTGCGTCATGAGCCAGATGAGCTTTTCCGATTTCGAATACGCGGGCAAGCGCAAGCAAACACGCCGCGAACGGTTCCTCGCCGAGATGGATCAGGTCGTGCCCTGGAGCGGTTTACTGGCGTTGATCGAGCCGTATTATCCGAAGGCTGGTGGTGGCCGAAAACCGTATCCGCTGGAAACCATGCTGCGCATTCACTTGCTGCAAAACTGGTTCTCGCTGAGCGATCCTGCCATGGAAGAAGCGCTGTATGAAATCACGCCCATGCGCCAGTTTGCGCACTTGACCCTGAGCGCGCCGATCCCTGAAGACACCACGATCATGAACTTCCGACACCTGCTGGAGAATCATAAGTTGGCGCCGGCGATCCTGGCGGTCATCAACGGTTATTTGCAGGAGAAAGGCCTCTCGCTGCGCCAGGGCACCATCGTCGATGCGACGATTATCCACGCGCCCAGTTCGACTAAAAACGAGCACGGTAAACGCGATCCAGAGATGCATCAGACGAAGAAAGGCAATCAATATTTCTTCGGAATGAAGGCCCATATTGGTGCCGACGTTGAGTCGGGGCTGGTTCACCACGTTCACGGCACCGCGGCGAATGTAGCCGATGTCACTCAGGTTGCCGAACTGCTGCACGGCGAGGAAAACGCGGTCTACGCTGATGCTGGTTACACCGGTGTCGAGAAGCGCGAAGAGCATGAAAACCGTGAAGTGGTTTGGCAAATCGCCGCGCGACGCAGCACCTATTCCAAGCTGAGCAAGCGCAGCGTGCTGTACAAAGCCAAGCGCAAAATCGAGTACCTCAAGGCCCAGACACGGGCCAAGGTCGAACACCCATTTCGGGTGATCAAACGTCAGTTCGGTTATGTGAAAGTGCGCTTTCGCGGCCTGATGAAAAACACCGCTCAATTGACCACGCTGTTTGCCTTGTCCAATTTATGGATGGCTCGAAAAAAGCTGATGGGTATGGGCTAATTACGCACGTAACACGGAGAAATGGGCTGACAAGCTCGCCAAGGCGGCGCGTACGGGATATTTCGCGATCAATAGCGCCAAATTCAGCGGGATTTTCAACTTACTGCGCGGTTGCGGCAAGTTGATCGGAGCTTCCCTAGTCAGTTCGACAGGATCACCCAGCGCATCAATGGTGACCAGAATGGAGTGGCCGATCGGCAAGCGTTGTATGCCCAAGCGCTCAAGGTGATGGCGTGATGGCGTGATGGCGTGATGGCGGATACGGTGCTGGGTTCTGCTGATCATCCTTGCCCTGATGGTGGGCAGCGCGTGAACTGCATGACCGTAGCAGGCCACGCCTACGATGAGCAATTGGTCGCCAAGGAAGCTGCCCACCAAACCAAGTTCACCCTTCTGGCCAATGCCAGCCCCACGCGGGTTCTGGCAGAGCAGGGCAAGTTCCTTACGCTGGAGCAATCGCTGGCAGCCAGTGACCGATCCTATTGCCGAACTCTGACCGATGCAAAAACCAAACAATCACGCCTGGGTGATCGCTTGCTACTGCCGACCAGCGGCTTTAAGTCCAACTCGACGGAGCTACGAATGGTTGTGACGCATTGCAACCTACCACCGGTGCCGGCGGCATGGCTTATGGTGCCCTTAGAACCCAACTTGTTCCAGCGCATGCCCAACGAATTATCGGAGTCTACGGCGACGGCGATTAGGGACTAATCGCGTTGCAAGCCTGCAAAGGCTACGCGAGAGAAGTCTCTGGTAAGAAGTCAAAAGAGCTGAGGTTTTAGAAAATTTGTTCCCAAAGCTTGCTAGGATAGCTTGGCTAAAATCTCGTTTTACCATAGGAACAGCGGGGATAATGATAATTACACGTTTTATGACGTGAATCTCAAAAGGGGAATCTTATGGTTGGAAAGCCTACGGATGATAGTCCAAACACACCTTCTCAACCCAGTGAAGGCATTCCTGCTCCTACTGGAGCGGCCAATCTTATCGATACTGACTATGTCATTGGTCAAGACAACATCAAGGGAGAGTTTTCGTTCTCACTCGATATCCACGGTAAAGTTTTCATCATTTCAGCAGCCACCATTTTACTATTCGTGATTTTGACGCTGGCATTGCAGAATGAAGTAGAACCCCTTTTTAGCTCCATTCGAAACTGGCTAACCAGCCATCTAGCCTGGCTCTTCATGAGCATTGCGAACGTTTTTGTCTTGCTATGCATTGCACTTATTTTCTCTCCGCTGGGCAAGGTTCGTTTGGGCGGTAGAGATGCCAAACCAGACCATAGTTACGTCGGTTGGTTTTCAATGCTTTTTGCTGCGGGGATGGGCATTGGGTTGATGTTTTATGGGGTAGCCGAACCCATGTCGCATTACGCTGCTTCCATGGGAGGTGTGACAGTCGATGCGAGCGGTTTACGCACGGATTGGGCGCCCCTAGGAGGTGCCGAAGGTGATATGAAGGCATCTGCTGACTTGGCGATGGCGGCTACCATCTTTCACTGGGGACTCCATCCTTGGGCTATATACGCGATTGTGGCGCTGTCTTTAGCATTGTTTTCTTATAATAAAGGCTTGCCGCTTTCAATACGCTCAATTTTTTATCCACTATTGGGTGAGCGTGTCTGGGGATGGCCGGGACATATCATCGATATACTAGCGGTATTTGCCACGCTATTTGGTTTGGCGACCTCTTTAGGGATTGGCGCAGAACAGGCTGCTGCAGGTATTGAATATCTCTTCGGAATTAAATCGACGAATCTGAGCAAGGTTGTACTGATCGTTGGGATCACCATAATCGCTCTTTGGTCAGTCCTTTCCGGCTTGGACAAGGGCGTCAAAATGCTTTCCCAGATCAATATGGGGCTTGCGCTGCTCTTGTTGGTGTTCGTAATCATTGTGGGGCCGACCCTGGCTATTTTCACTGGATTCTTTAAAAATCTGGTGACTTATGTTGAATATTTGCCTGCGCTCTCAAACCCATTTGGACGTACTGATATCGAGTTCACTCAAGGCTGGACTGCCTTCTACTGGGCTTGGTGGATCAGTTGGTCACCATTTGTAGGCATGTTTATCGCTCGCGTCAGTCGTGGTCGAACTGTCAGAGAGTTTCTGATCTCTGTTCTACTTGTGCCTTCAGTAGTTTCTGTATTATGGATGACTACGTTTGGCGGTACGGCAATTGACCAAGTGACCACTCAAAGCCTTATGGGAGTCAAGGACGCGGTCTTAGAGCTGAAGTTGTTCGCCATGCTGGGAGAGCTCCCCCTCAAGGAGATCAGCTCATTCCTAGGTATTATTCTGGTCATAGTGTTCTTTATTACTTCCTCTGACTCCGGCTCATTGGTGATCGATACCATCACAGCTGGAGGCAAGGTTGACGCGCCTGTTCCTCAACGGGTGTTCTGGGCGGTAATCGAAGGCGTGATTGCGATTGCTCTGCTATTGGGGGGCGGTCTGGTGGCACTGCAGGCAATGGCAGTATCCACGGGGTTGCCTTTCGCAATAGTTCTAATGATAGGGTGTATCTCTCTAGTGAAAGGACTAATGTCTGAGCCTCGCTAGTCAGTATGAGCTAGGCTATAGGTAAGATTGACCTCAAGCTTCAAGGTGTAACATATCTATCTGCTTGCACCTTGAAGCTATTAACTTGGTTCAATTCCATAACTCACCGACAGGTGTGAGTGGCGAGTAGTGAGTTGCTATCTGCGCCTGCAACAACTCGGCAGTCGCGAGAGCATCGGTTAATGCATGATGTGCGTGATAAGCCGGCAGGTTCAACCTAGAGCGACTGTCTGCCAGCCGTATGGACTGTTGCTTGCGTCCAATCAGTCGGCCGAACCAGCTAATTTTTTGCCTATGGAAGTGTGCCTCTAACTGCATCGTATCGATTACTGGAAACTTAAGGCCTTCACCTAAATACCTACGCACTGCCTGATCCAAGAAGGCGCGCTCAATATTCCGGTAATGGACGACAATCACTCTGCCCGCCATGGCTTCAAGCAAAGGATCAAGCACCTGCGCAAACACGGGGGCATCTAAAATTTCGGCATGGGTTATGTGATGAAAGGTCACTGACTTTTCATTCAGTTCGGACGATGGTTTTATCACCCAGTAAAGTGAATTCCCGCAACAAATACGATTCAGCGTGAATGGCATAACACCAATACTCACCATGCTGTGGGACTGTGAGTCAAGGCCGGTAGTCTCTACGTCCATGGCCAGCAGTTGAACGCTCTCAATGGGTGCCAGCGCTGACACCGCGCCAGCTTGATAGAACTTTCGTAATAGAGGATTAACCGAAATCTTCGCCAATGTCTCGAACTCGGCAGACCAGTCCAGCACTCTATTATTAGGCTGCTTTTTTAGGTTTTTCATCGCTAAAAGCGGCCCTTTGAAGGATATCGGAATCGCAAGAAATTTTGGCCATTGCTTAACACCTGAAACGCTTCTTTGAGGTTATGTCGTTCACTGCTAGAAAAGCGCTCGGGCTCAATGTAGTTATTGAGTGATGCCCCCTGTTCAAGTGCGTCCGCCTGGTGTCGAATACGCACCATCGACAGGAACTCTAGTGCGTACCGAAGTTGCTTTAATGCTTCTGGAGGAATGACTTTACTGCGGGCTATAGCATCCATGCGATCAAATGAATTCTGCGCGGTACTGCCACATGCTAGCGCATGAATCCGGATAAGGTCGGTCAGCGGTGCCGTGCCACGCCCTTTAAGGTTGATGATCCTTTTTTGCTGTCCGTCAGTCTCAACGACAAAAGTACGAAAGAATCCTAATGGCGGCGTTCGATTAAGGGCAATACGAGCCATTGCGCTTAGAAATACAGGGTGTGTACTGGCTTTTCGAGCGCACAGGTCTTTAAGCTCTTGTACCAACTCAAGCTTGCCAAAAACCCCATCCAGATCGAAAAAAATACAGCTATTAAGCAACGTAGTTGGATTAGGTTTTTCGATCCACTGATCGAAGTAACTTCGCCATACCTTCAAAGGCTGTCGCCACTGCTCGTTGGTCGCCATGACCCCGCCCTTGCAGTAGCTGTAACCGCACGCGGCCAGTCCATCGCTAACAAACGTTGCCAGGGCTCGGAAGTAAGAGTCGTGTTGGATCGGGTCGAATCTGTCGTCGAGTACTAACGCGTTGTCCTGGTCAGTCACTAACAACTGCTCATCACGCGCCATTGATCCCAAAACCATAAAGCAGTAAGGCACTGGAGGCGGGCCTAACTTTTTCTCGGCCAGTTCAAGCAAACGCTGGGTAAACGCACGGCCAATACCTGAAATCGCGCTTCCGATCATGTGCGCAGTAGCCCCGTCACGCACCATGCGGATATAGGTTCCTCGCAGGTCACGCAAAAGTGATCTCAGGCCTTCAACTGAGGTCTGGTTAGAGATTCTGTTAACCAAGTACAAACTGCTATGCGATTCGTACCTGATGATATCCGACAGGTTTATAAGGCCAATTGGATTACCATCGTGCACAACCGGCAAGTGATGAATATTGCGGCGCAACATCACAAGCATGGCTTCAAACACTGAATCATCGGAGCCAATTACAACTGGATCGACTGTCATAATGTCGCTGGCACGAGTTTCGTCAGCGTTTAGGCCCGCTGCAACAAATCGCGTGCGAAGGTCTCTATCTGTGACGATCCCTTCTATTTCAGCCGTCTTTAAACCTGCTGGAGACATGACTAGAACGCAGGATACACTTTGCTCAGTCATGATTTTTGCAGCGCCGCCGACAGAGATATCTGACGTGACCCACACCAAGGGACGTGAGATAAGGGCGCGACATTTGAGCTGAATAAGCTCACTAGCACGCCCCTGAGCTTCAACAGCAGTTTTGAGTCTCGAGTTTCCCTCTGCTTCAACGAAGTCAGCGAAAGCATCATGTTGCGCACAAAGGTCAGCGAAAACGTCGGCAGGGATGTAATAGATCAGGCTATCTTCCAACGCTCGGGCGGGAAAGCGTACCTTGTTGCTACGTAACAGACCTGCCTGACCGAATAGGTCACCTTCGACGAGACGGTCATAGAGCTCACCATTACGCCGGTAAATCTCCACCGCACCACTACGAACATAATGCAGATCCTGAATGGTCGCACCGGCTTCAAGAATGTCACTGCCGGCTTTGAAATAACTCACTTCAATTCGCCGAGCGATGGCGTCTACCGACTCCTTTGGCAGGGCATCAAAAGGAGCGAAACGATAGAGGTGGTCGCTAATCTCCTGTAACTCAATCTGCATGAAACCTCGTGATGCTGGAAAAATAAAAGTCGCGAGCGCCATAGTTGGCGAATGGAAATAGTCTTTCTGTATCGGCCACCACATCACATCCGGTGACTAGGATCAAGCTTCGTGGCTGACTTACGTTATGCGTTGTAACCACTTTGAGTAACTGCGTGCGGTAATTTTTGCGATACCCAGAGGATCAATATTAATCGCCCCGGGTTTCTGAGGTGTTCAGCAATCACTATTCGCCTAGAAATGCCCCTCCTGAAAGGTGGCCATTGGCCAAAAAGCGGACAGAAACGCACGTTTGCAGTCCACTGGAAGCTTGTAGGCTTCTACAGACGCATGGGCGATTCATTTTGCGTAGAGCTAACCTCTGCATTCAACAGTGTGAAGCCAAAGCAGAGATATTCAGGCAGGCCTCCTGCTGGTGCGAGTCTATGCAGAAGCGTATTGTTTGATCCCCCCGGTATCCCATAAGGATTCTTCGATTAAGTCATGGAACGCTTACTTATGACTCAGGCAAACTTGATGAAGGATAAGCACGTGAGAGTGCAAGAGGATTCTAAAGTGGTCAAACTCCAGAAGGCTAACGTAGGCTCCCTCTGCGAGTTCAAAACGGCTCTCCAGGACTCGTTCCGAGTGGCGGCCGAAGCTGACTTAGGTAAGGCGCTTGAAGAACCCATTCCTTCTGATGAGGACATAGAGCAGTCCATCGCTGCTGATGGAGCTGTTACATACTGGATTATGGTCAATGAGCTGCGTGTCGGCGGCGCAGTTATGGTAATTGATGAAATAAGCAATCGAAACTCATTGTCATTTTTCTTCATTTCAACCAGCCAGCAGAGTCGTGGCCTAGGGCTACAAGCCTGGGAGGCAATCGAGAGAGAATATCCAAAAACCAAGATCTGGGAAACCGTAACCCCATATTTTGAGAAGCGAAACATTCACTTTTATGTAAATAGGTGTGGCTTCAAGATTGTTGAGTTCTATAATAAATTTCATCCCGATCCAAACCAAGCTTCGGTTCAGGCTCATCAAGAAGAGGGGGAGGATGAGATGTTCAGATTTATGAAGGTTATGGAGCACAAGTAACTGCTCCTCCAATCCCTAAGCGGCTGTTTCTCGCTCAGGGTGTGTAAAGCGCGTCGCCAAAGTTTAAGTGCGCGCTTATACGTTAAATCTGAAATTTATCGGGATATCAGCAGATGTGGATTTATCATAGTAACGCGATTTCCAGTCTGGTTATGTGCACCTGTTGAATTGGAAAACTTCTTTATGCAGCTTGTGCCGGAAGCAGCCCTTCGTAGTAGGCTGCTATCGGCCAAGATCGGACTTACCGAACCTTGCCTCATCTTGTGTCCTTTTAGGGCCTCGATATCTCTAGGAGAACCGAGGCAATTCAACTAGCTATGCAGGAGATGAAAAATGAGCATTGATTGGATCAACTTCACGCCTTGGACTTCATTAGCTGGAGGTGCCTTGATAGGGCTGGCTGCTAGCTTGTTTGTTCTCGCGAATGGACGCATCGCCGGCATCAGTGGACTGCTTGGAAGCGTGCTGCGATTCGATAGTGAGGGTTGGAGTGAGAAGGCGTTATTTCTTCTTGGTCTACTAATTTCTCCGTTGTTGTGGGGAGCGTTTACCGTAATGCCAGAGATCGAGATTAAGGCAGGGTGGCCGACGCTGATCATTGCGGGCTTGCTTGTCGGAGTGGGTACTCGTTACGGATCTGGTTGTACAAGCGGCCATGGCGTTTGCGGGATCTCTCGACTCTCAGCACGATCCATCACGGCAACGATGTGCTTTATGTTTGCTGGCTTTGCAACGGTGTACGTCATCCGTCATGTGGTGGGAGCATGAAAATGATCAAGTTGACCGCCTTTTTTGCAGGACTGATCTTCGGCCTTGGTCTTCTCCTGGCAGGCATGGCGAATCCCGCCAAAGTATTAGCTTTTCTTGATTTGGCCGGGGCCTGGGATCCATCACTCGTACTGGTGATGGGGGGGGCCATCGCGGTGGCGATTATTCCCTTGAATTGGGCGCGCAAAAACAAACAATCCTTGTTGGGTGCCCCGATGCAGTTTCCAATTAAAAGGGAGTTGGATTCCCGCTTGATTGGCGGCAGCCTTGTAGTGGTCAACTAATCCCGGACACGACGTTAAGTTTTTCTTCGGCCCGAGCTGGCGCCAGCCCACCGTTGAAT
>NZ_WIWH01000066.1:0-13143 GCF_009600035.1 Pseudomonas sp. FSL R10-2964
GAGCCGGATTTGAACCGACGACCTTCGGGTTATGAGCCCGACGAGCTACCAGACTGCTCCATCCCGCGTCTGTGGGGTGGATTCTACAGCGATACGCTGGGCTGTCAAACGTTAATTTAGAAAAATTCGTTATGCGTCAATTGCTTAGCTAGAAAATACAGCTATAAAAAGACCTGCAGGCCCTGTTCCGTATGGGGTGTAGCTCTATTGAGGGTAGAGATTCGATTGAAAAAAACAATTCAGCTGCGATTTTTCCCGCGTCTGTCGGGGAGAATCAAGACTACTGGTGCTATATACAGTTCGCGGTGACATACTTGCGCCGAGTATTGCCTACCTCCTTGAAGAACACCGCCTTACATGACGCAGCGCAAAATCATCCACGTCGACTGTGACTGTTTCTATGCCGCTATTGAGATGCGTGATGACCCGAGCCTGGCAAACAAGCCGATGGCTGTCGGGGGCTCGGCTGATCGGCGCGGGGTCATCTCGACCTGTAATTATGAAGCTCGGGCTTATGGCGTGCGCTCGGCAATGGCGTCCCGGCATGCGCTCAAGCTGTGCCCGGACCTGGTCATCGTCAACGGCAGGATGGATGCTTATAAAGAAGCGTCCAGAGAGATTCACGGCATCTTGCGCGACTACACCGAGCTGATTGAGCCGCTGTCTCTGGATGAAGCCTATCTGGATGTATCCGACAGCCCGCATTTTGCCGGCAGTGCCACGCGCATAGCTCAGGACATCCGCCGGCGCGTTTCCAATCAGTTGCATATCACGGTGTCGGCCGGGGTAGCCCCCAACAAGTTTCTGGCCAAAATTGCCAGTGACTGGCGCAAGCCCAACGGCTTGTTCGTGATCACCCCTGATCAGGTTGATGATTTCGTGTCTGCCTTGCCGGTCAATAAGCTGCATGGCGTGGGCAAAGTCACGGCGGACAAGCTTGGGCGCCTGGGTATCGAAACCTGCCTGCAACTGCGTGATTGGAACAAACTGGCTCTGGTGCGGGAATTCGGCAGTTTTGGTGAGCGGTTGTGGGGGTTGGCGCAGGGGATTGATGAGCGTCCGGTGCAAAGTGACAGTCGGCGTCAGTCAGTCAGCGTGGAAAACACTTACGATACTGACCTGCCAGATCTGGCCTCTTGCCTGGAGAAACTCCCGGAGTTGCTAGAGACCCTGAACCGGCGTATTGGCCGTATCGACAGCAGTTATCGCCCCGGCAAGCCGTTTGTCAAAGTGAAGTTCCATGACTTTACCCAGACCACGCTGGAGCAATCCGGTGCCGGGCGCGACCTTGAGAGTTATCAGGGGTTGTTGAGCCAGGCGTTTGCGCGCGGTGCCAGGCCCGTGCGATTGCTCGGGCTGGGCGTGCGTTTGCATGATTTGAACAGTGGTTTTGAGCAGCTGGAGCTGTTCAAGGGGTAGGCTGGTTTGCTGGTTGGGGGAGCGGGCTTGCTCGCGATGCTGGCGTGCGGTCTGTCAGGAAAACCGCAGCCATATCATCGCGAGCAAGCCCGCTCCCACATGTCAGAGTTGCGTCAACTGACGCCGGGATCCGCTACCAGTCTCCCGGCATTTTTGGTCAAGGATTGAAGAAATTCACGTTGCAGCTCAGGATCGTTGCGCGTGAGTTCGATCAGGCTTTGTTCCAGTTCGCTGGCTTCTTCTTCCAGCCCCAGTTCCGACAGGCGTTTGACCCGATGTACCCATTGGTTGACGTCGTCACCCTCCAGGTCGTCGTAGATCAGGTTATGTGCTTCGAGCAGCTTGCCACGCAGGTGACTGCTGATCGACAGGGTCGAATCGGAATGGGTTTCGTCCTGGGCGTCTTCCACCATGATGGTCAGCTTGCCGACGTGATTGAGATCCTGTTCGGCAAAAGGGCTGTCCAGCAGGTTGAGGCGCAGCACGCCATTGCGGTCTGTGGTCAGCTCGTGGGTCTGTTTGCCAGCCTTGATCACCACCGGGCGTTCGGCCCAGGGCAGGCTTGAATATTCCAGGCGCTTGTCACGCTGAACATCATCAATCCCCGCCAGGTTCTGCTCGGCGCGGCCATGGGACTGCACGTTCATCGCCGGGTTTACCCCTGCAAAGCCGTAGTTGATCCAGTCTTTGGTCACGCTGTCAGGCAGTTGCCCGAACATGAACACATTAAGCACATTGGCACCTACCCCGGCGACAATAGCCACCGCGCCCAACGGAATCTCGTAGACTTCGCGCCAGGGTTGGTATGGGGTGTAGCGGTCGTAATGACGTGTGACATCGAACTCGGTGACCTCGAAGGTCTTCTGTTCATTGATGCGCACACGACGTTGCGGCAGCTCAAGCACAGTTGGCGAGCCGACATCGATCTGCAGGCTGTGGGCGAGCAGTTTGCGCTCGATGCGTTCCTCGTGCTCGCTGCGTTGCGACATGTGATTGGCACAGCCGCTCAGCAGCAGGGCGCCGCACATGGCGGCGCCCCCGAGGGTCAAGGTGTTTCGAGTGAACATGGCGTCTCTATCTGGTTTCAGCGAGCGATACGGGCCTGAAGGAAGGCAAGCACATCAGCAACGGGCAGGGCTTGCGGCTCTGCTTCGGTGCGGCTCTTGTATTCCAGATTGCCTTCAGCCAGGCCACGGTCGCTGACCACGATCCGGTGCGGGATGCCGATCAGTTCCATGTCTGCGAACTTGATGCCGGGGCTGGTTTTCTTGTCGCGATCGTCCAGCAGCACTTCAAAGCCAGCTGCAGTCAGTTCGGCATAGAGCGTGTCGGTAGCTTCACGTACGGCTTCGGTTTCGTAGCGCAGCGGTACCAGGGCAACCTGGAACGGGGCCAGGGCATCGCTCCAGATAATGCCACGCTCGTCGTTGTTCTGCTCGATGGCTGCGGCAACCACGCGGGAAACACCAATGCCGTAGCAGCCCATGGCCAGGGTGACCGGCTTGCCGTTTTCGCCCAGTACCTGGCACTTCATGGCTTCGCTGTACTTGGTGCCCAGCTGGAAGATGTGACCCACTTCGATACCGCGCTTGATTTCCAGCGTGCCTTTGCCGTCCGGGCTAGGGTCGCCGGCCACCACGTTGCGCAGGTCGGCAACGGTCGGTACTGGCAGGTCGCGCTCCCAGTTCACGCCGAAATAGTGTTTGTCGTCGATATTGGCACCCACACCGAAGTCGCTCATCAGCTCGACCGAGCGATCAATGATGCATGGCAGTGGCAGGTTCAGCGGGCCCAGAGAGCCAGCGCCGGCGCCGATGGCGTCACGCAGTTCGGCATCCGAGGCCATGACCAGCGGGCTGTGCACCAGCGGATGGTTGGCAGCCTTGATTTCGTTGAGTTCGTGATCGCCACGGATCACCAGAGCGATCAGTTTGCCAGCTTCGGCGGCGTGAACGATCAGGGTCTTGACGGTTTTCTCGATTGGCAGGTCATAGCCATCAACCAATTGCGCGATGGTCTTGGCATCCGGTGTGTCGACCAAGCGCAGCTCCTGGGTGGCAGCAGGGCGCGAAGTTTCGGCGGGTACGGCTTCGGCTTTTTCGATGTTGGCCGCGTAGTCGGAACCATTGCTGAACACGATATCGTCTTCGCCGGATTCAGCCAGAACGTGGAACTCGTGGGAGCCGGCACCGCCGATGGAGCCGTTGTCGGCTTCAACTGGGCGGAAGTTCAGGCCCAGGCGGGTGAACACGTTGCAGTAGGCCTGGTGCATACGGTCATAGGTGACCTGCAGCGAAGCGGTGTCTGCGTGGAAGGAGTAGGCGTCCTTCATGATGAATTCGCGGCCGCGCATCAAGCCGAAGCGCGGGCGGATTTCGTCACGGAATTTGGTCTGGATCTGGTACAGGTTGATTGGCAGCTGTTTGTAGCTGTTCAACTCGTTGCGGCACAGGTCGGTGATCACTTCTTCGTGGGTCGGGCCCACGCAGAACTCGCGACCGTGGCGGTCTTTAAGGCGCAACAGTTCAGGGCCGTACTCTTCCCAACGGCCGGACTCCTGCCACAACTCAGCTGGCTGGATACTCGGCATCAGCACTTCCAGAGCGCCTGCAGCGTTCATTTCTTCGCGAACAATGGCTTCGGCCTTGCGCATGATCCGCAGGCCCATGGGCAGCCAGGTGTAGAGGCCCGAAGCAAGTTTGCGAATCATGCCTGCGCGCAGCATCAGCTGATGGCTGATAACGACCGCATCTGAAGGCGTTTCTTTCTGTGTGGCGAGCAAATATTGACTGGTGCGCATGGTTAGCCGGTGCCGTTGCTGATGACTAGAAATGACTCGGCATTGTACGGGCGAGATCTGCCTGCGTACAGGGCGGGTGGGGGAGGTGTGCTCCCCCTCGTGTTTATTGGGCCTTTTCCAGGTCGACAACGGGCTTTTGCCGGGCCCGGCGGCTCTCCTGATACCAGTGCAAGGCAATCAGCAGCAGCGTCGGGATGCCCATCACCGCGGTAATGATAAAGAAGTTGTGATAACCGAACTTCTCGACCATGACCCCCGAGTAACCGCCCATCAAGCGCGGTAGCAGCAGCATGATCGAGCTGAGCAGGGCGTACTGGGTGGCGGAAAATTTGAGGTTGGTCAGACTGGACAGGTAGGCTACGAATGCTGAGGTGGCGAGGCCGGAGCTGAAGTTGTCGAGGGAAATGGTGACAATCAGCATCTGCAGGTTCGGGCCCATATCGGCCAGCAACATGAACAGCAGGTTGGTGCCTGCCGATGCTGCACCACCGATCAACAGAATTGGCAAAATGCCGAAACGCACGATCAACAAGCCGCCCATGCCCGCACCGACAAGGGTCATGATCAGGCCGAAAATCTTGCTGACACCGGCAATCTGATCCTTGGTGAAACCCTGGTCGATATAGAACACGTTGGCCATTACGCCCATGACCGTGTCCGACATGCGGTAGGTGGCAATCAACCCCAGCAGTAGCAGGGCTTGCCAGCGATACCGAACGATAAAGTCATTAACCGGGGTCAGAACCGGAGCCAGGCCGCGTCGTCCGATGGATGAAAGGCACAACACGGTGAGCAGGGTGTACAGGATGGCGCGTAGAAACGCCCGGTCTTCCAGTATCAGGTTCAGCGGGCTGACCCCTTCAAACAACACGCCAGCAAAATCGGTGTTGTAGAGCTGGGTGAACATGGCCGGGACAGATACCAGCAGTACGATCAGTACAAAAACTGACGCCAGCTGATGGCCAAAGCTGTAGCGCCCGGCCGACAGCTGGGTGCGCAACGGTACCGGCGGTTCGCGCATAAACAGGGTGGTGAGCAGTGCGGGGACCATCAGCAGGCCGAACAGCACGTAGGTGCCGGTCCAGGCCGAATGTTTGTAGTTGAAGCCCGTCGAACCGAAGCCTTCGGCAAAGAACAGGGCGCCCGCCGTGGCCAGCAGGGCCGCTACGCGATAACCGGACATGTAACTGGCGGCGAGCGCGGCCTGCCGGTTGTCTTCGGCGATTTCCAGGCGATAGGCATCGACGGCAATGTCCTGGGTCGCCGAAGCGAAAGACACTACAACCGCAATGGCAATCAGCCAGGACAGATGTTTTTGCGGGTCACAAAAGCCCATGCCGATCAGGCCCAGGATAACCAGTGACTGTGACAGCACCAGCCATGAGCGACGCCGGCCAAGTTTGCCGAGTAATGGCAGGCGCCATTGGTCCAGCAGCGGCGACCACACCCATTTGAAGGCGTATGCCAGCCCGATCAGGCTGGCATAGCCAATGGTTTCGCGGGCCACACCGGCTTCGCGCAACCAGACGGAAAGGGTTGAAAACACCAGCATGTACGGCAAGCCGGCGGCAAAACCGAGCAGCAACAGCACTAGGGTCGAGGGGCTGGAATACGCAGCTAGCGCTTCGCGCCAGGTTTTACGGGGCATGGACTGGAGTCTGCCTCTGGTTGCGGAAACAAAGGGCGCACTCTAACCGCAGTGCTCTATCTGGCGCCAGCCATGGCGTCGCATATCCACGCGATTATTCATGATGCTCAAGCCTTCTGCCCGCAAACGCGCGCGCTGTTCATCACCAGACGGGCTACCTGCAGGCAGACTGATACGACCACCGGCGGCGAGCACCCGGTGCCACGGCAGGCGCGTATCGTCGGGGAGCTGGCTGAGCGTTCGCCCAACCCAGCGCGCTGCGCGACCCAGACCCGCCGCTTCGGCGAGTTGCCCATAAGTAACCACGTAACCTGCAGGCACCATCATCAAGGTTGAATACAGCGCCGTGCGCCGAATCTCGGCGGGAGTTTGAAGAATGTCTGGCAGTGTATTCAAGGGACACTTCTGGTCAAGATGGGGGTTGTTACAGAACTATAGAATGAACTCCGGCACAATGAGTCGGTCTTTCTTCCTCAAGGGCGTATCCATCCGGATAATGCCGGCATTCTTCCGTTTTTCTGAGTTTCGCATCCGCTTATGTTGTCCAGAACCCTGTTATGCCTTGTTGTCATGTGCCTTGCTGCGCCCGTGTTTGCCGATACGGTGTGGTTGAAAAACGGCGACCGCCTGAGCGGCAAGATCAAAGTCTTTGATGGCGGCAAATTACTGATTCAGACCGAGTATGCGGGGGCCGTGCCCATTGACTGGAAGCAGGTCAAGACCCTGGAAAGTGATCAGGAATTGCTGGTCAAGCAGGATGCCTGGACCGGTGAAAAGGCCAAGTCATTGCAGGCGGCCGAAGACGGCAGCGTAACCCTGGTCAACGGTGAAGCACCGAAAACCGTAGCTCTGGCCAGTATCCAGCAACTCATCAAGCCCAAACCGCTGGTCGAAGACATGGTCTGGAAAGGCAATGTTGATGTGGCGATGGACTACAAACGGGCGGACAAGGATACCGACGACTACGATCTCGATTTCAAGACCACTGCCCGCCACGGCGCCTGGCGTCATCACGCAGAGGGTGAGTACAACCGCGAGTTTCAGAACGATGTGGTAACCACGGATAACTGGACTGCTGAGTACGCGCTGGATTACTTCATCAGCGACAAGTGGTACTGGCAAGGTCGTTTGACCTATAACCGCGACCGGGTGGAAGACATTTCCCGTCAGCGTACAGTCGGTACCGGCCCCGGCTACCAGTTCTGGGATGACGAATTGGGCGCATTCTCGCTGGGCTCACTGCTCAATCGCACTGATTACGAATACTCTGACGGTAAGAAAGACAACTTCTACTCGCTGGCCATGAAGTGGGATTACAACCGTTACCTGATGGGCAAAACAGTCTCGTTTTTCACCAATGGTGAATTGGGCAAGTCGCTGGAAGGGGAGTCGGACTACAGTCTCGATTCCGAAATCGGCTTGCGTTACAAGGTCACGGAATGGGCATCGCTGAATCTAAAGGCCGAGAAAGACCTGATTGGCAGCTCGAGTGGCTCTGATAACGCCCTCAACAAGACCCGCTATACCGTAGGGTTTGGCGTGGTCTGGTAGTAAAACCGTACGGCATGACTTGAGAGGGCGGGCTTGGATCTTGTGGGGAATCAGAAAACACCCGTTTGAATTCCAAGGATGTTGAAATTCACCAATGCCTGCCTCATTAGAGGCAGGGCTCTCCCTCAAAAACTAAGGTTCTGACCTGATATCTAGATGCAACCATCGACTTAAGGTATCAGTTGTAGGTCAGGGTAAATGTTGCCGTGCTGTTTGCCACGCCACCACTTACGCTTGCGCCGGTCTGATAATACCGGGCCGTCAGTGGGATTGAGTAGTTGCCGTCGTTCGTGACGGTCCCTACGGTAATATTAGTCGCCAGCTTTACAGGCGTACTGTTGTGAAGTAATTGTAAACCTATGCCCTTGGCCATGGTCCCGGAAGGGGTGGAGTTCAGCGCCAATACACCCTCGACGGCAGACGCATGGGGGCTGCCGTCCAGTTTGACCTGTACACGAGTGTTTGCATCGCAATTTAGCTCTATGGCGAATGGTGTTTCGGCGGCGACGCTACCGGGCCCAGTAAAAGTGCTCATCGGTATTCCATCGCCCATCGGAACGTTGATGGAAGCGCTGGTGACGGAGCAGGCAACGGGAACAATAGTATTAACGCCCACTAATGTGATGTTGGCGGTATAGAAGTTTCCAACAATGGACGCTCTGGCAATTCTTCCGGTGGTAAGAGTTCCTGCTCCTACGGCACCCGCCTTTGTTTTGATAAGTCTTACACGCATACCGCGGGGGATTGAAATATAATTGTTGGCGCCTAGGGGTTCGTCGTACGGTACGATGTAAGTGTTTGATTCATTATTTGTACTTATCCCGACCCCGTCAATATTGGTGTTGTATATTCGGTTTGCCAGGGGGCTCAGGACAGTAAATATTTCATTTGTCCAGCGGTATGTCCAACTCGTGTTGCACCCGAAAAAGGGATAGGAACTATGATATGGGCCGGTGCTTATTGTCGCCAATACGGTGCCAGCAGGACTGTCCCGCTGAACAATGATAGAACCAAAATTGATATCTTTTCTTATTTCTGAAGTGGCCCCGTTATAGAAAGAACAACTGGCTGTGGCGATGTTCGAAAAGGCAAGAATGAACAATCCGAAAGTAGCGTGACCTCTATGTTTTACGATAAGGTCACTGGCTTTATATTTGGCAAGAGTCATGGTTTTCCGCCTATTGACAGATGCTTGAAAGGGAGCTGATGGCGGGGGTGGCGTTTTGCTCTACAAGCAGCTCAGGCAAGATGAAGTGTGACGTGCATTGCTGGCCAGATTTATCCCCCCATTTTACATGCAGTGCTCCGGACTGCGGCACACCGCTGAGGTATACCTCGCCCTCCAGGCCGACAACGCCCTCATTATTAGAATGAGTTGAGTTCTCCAGCAGTGTCGCGGTAGCGCCAAAAGGTACGGGCTTGCCGCCGTGACTCAAAGAAATCAATACACGCTTGCCAACACGAGTCTTAAAGTCTGCCAATACAAGCGCACCTTTGGTAGGAATCACCGTTTTGGTATTGATCTCAATATCAACGTCGTCAGTGAGTGTTGCGGTGTCAAGCGCTACCCGGTTTTTTCGGTATGTACTGAGATAGGGCACGACAGCATAACCACGCGAGTCGGTTTTTACACCGGTAGTATTCTTTACTTTGGCACCGGCTGCGTCAGGTGCCCGAACCAAGGCCATGGTTTCACCATGTTGTTGTGAAAGCGTGACACCATAAGGGTGGGCTACAATACCGCCTTGCAAGTTGTAATTGACTTGCTGTGATCGGGTGTCGTAGTTATAACCAATCCTGGCTTCTCCATAAGTGCCTTTGTAGTTTGCGTTGGCATTACCGCTACTGCCGACACCTTGGTTTGCGTACCGCTGTTGAATACTGTAGCTCAGGTTGTTGTCTGCCAGTGCGGTGCCGCTCAGGCCTACGTCATGAGCGCTGCTGCCTTGCTTGCTGGCGTTGAAATTGTAACTGGCCCAACTGTTAGGGAGTGTCTTGCCCAAAGGGAACTGAACTTTGAAGGAAAGTTGCTGATCTTTGTTGTTGCGTCCAGTATCAAGCGGTGTCTGGGTGAAAGTATACGCCAAGCCGTAGTTGATGCTGCGGTAACTGAGGTCATAACCTGCCGTCAGGCTGCGTTCATATTTGTTTTGACGCCAGAAGCTTTGCTGGTATCCATTAAGATAGAAGTTTCCTTTGTCTCCAAAAGATTGGTTGATGCTGAGCTGCGTCTTGCTGCGTTTAGTACTGGTTCCGCGCCAATTATTGAAGTTGTCGGGGTCAATTTCGTTGGCTTCCTGAAAGTCGTAGTAGCCGCTGGTGGAGTAGCGATATCCAGCCAACGTAAAGGTAGTGTCAGTGGTGTTAATGGTTTTTGAATAGAGGAAGCGGTAAGACTGCCCTTGATGGCTGGACCCGTTGCGTAGTTTGGCGTGTGCCTGTGTAGCATCCACAGATACCGCCCCCCAACCTTCCAGCGTATGGCCAATACCAACAGTCGTTGCATTATATTTTCCAGATGCCAGTAAGCCACCATAGAGGGTGTAGTCATAGGGCAGTCCGTAAATCAGCGTGCTTTGCATAAAACTTGGTTTGCTGGCTGCGCTGGCGTTGGAACGATATTGTCCTGCAGTCACTGAATACTTCAGGCGCCCTTCACGTAGCATTACAGGTACCGCAGAAAATGATTGAGTTGAAAGGCGTACGGTGCCATCACTTTCGGTGATTGCAATTTCCAAGTCACCACTGGAGGACGTGGGATACAAGTCAGTGATTGTGAACGCACCCGCCGAGACATAGGTTTGATAAATAATGTAGCCATTTTGTCGCACGGTGACCTGGGCATTACTCTGGGCAATGCCTCGAACAACGGGTGCAAACCCTTTCAGACTGTCAGGGTACATGTTGTCGTCCGAATTTAATTGAATACCGCGGTATAGCACACTGTTGAAAACGTCACTGGGCGTTGAGCTGTCACCCAACGTCAGTTGCCCCTTTAGTGACTGAATATCCTTTTGCGCATAAGTGTCGAGGTTCTGCCAGTTGTTATTTCCGTTACGTGAATTATACGTAGAATAATTACGCAGCCTCCACGCGCCCAAGTTCAGGCCACTGCGTAAATTTAAATAATAGCTGTCGTTTGTCTTTGAGCGATTGTTGCTATTATTATTGAGCGTGTTGGAACCGCTGAAACTATAGTTCAACAGTGCAGCCGAAAGGCCTTGATCCCATAGCTGAGGATCCACGTAGCCATGAGCCTGGCTTGTGAGTGCGGCTTGGGGAATGCTGATATCCAGCCGCTGCAGTTTGAAATCGAACCGGCTGCTGGCATAGGGGATGTAGTCTGACAATGTACTGATTGCGCTTGTTGAGGGCAGTTGCTGCAAGGCCGGGAAAGCTTCCAGCTTGACCCCCATCTCCTGGAGTTGAGGTGAGGTCAGTTCGGGTTGAAGTGTTCCAGCGATACTCACAAAGTTTACGTCTCGATGGGCTACCCGATTATCATTTAGATATATATCGACACTGTATAGACCTGGTAGTTGCCCGCCCTGGTTGGCGAAGTATTCTAGGTCGATGGGCTTTTGTCCAGGATCACCCATTTCCAGAGCGTGGGGGTTGAAGTATTCCTGCGCAAATGCTGAAGAGGGCTGGAAGGCGAGTTCTAATGTTGCGGGTATGCTGATCAATAAAGTCAGGTGAGTGCAGTGCAAGAGTGGCGCACGCTGGCGCACCTGGAATTTAAGGGCCTGGTAGAAAGGGGCTTTTTGCATGCGAACGACCTCGATACGACTGCAGTGAAACTCAGTCGCTATCGCTTGGCTGTGTGAAGTTTAGGGTGGCCTGGACAATAAAGTATGCAAAGTACCTGGCTACTGCAGTGCGGCACTTGCGGTGGGGGAAACTCCGCCATAATCGTTGATGGCTTGCCAGCTGACAGGTCCGGTCGCGTCGGGAGGAATCTCCCAGCTGAGCGTTTTTTGTGGGGCAACCATACCGGCATTTTGTATTTCTTTATCTCCCACGCGGACGTGAAAAAAAGAAACATGATACGGCGTTGGGTTGTTAACTTTTAGCTGCCTGCCCTGGCGAGTAAAGGTCAATGCCTTGTAAGCTTCGGTCGCATCACCAGGGAGACCAGTAGGACGATAAAAAACCTTGATTCGACTTTTGACCGAAATTTGTAACTGGTTGGAATCGCTTTTCTCCGAGGCTGATATTGTTTTTACATTCACCCAGAATGCCGACTCTTTATCGGCGGGTAACTGCCCCCCCGTATGAATGATGCGCAGGGTGTTTTCTTGGTCTGCGTCAAGGCGAAAGAGGGGCGGCGTTATGATAAAGGGGGCTTTATTGCTGTCGTGCAGGTTTTCTACCCAGGACTGAATCAGATAAGGCTCTGATGTTCCAGTATTGCTTACCGAGAAGGAAGAGTCTTTTCTTGCGGTGTCATAAATAACTCGAGTGCCTCCTATTACCACTCCCGCCGAAGCAGTATGAGTCAGGCTGGCGAGAGTTAGAGTAATACAGATGGACGTGAGCCATTGCATTGTGTGGTTTTCCTCAAGGTGCCTACCCCTTGCAAGGGGTAGGCACAGGTTGTCAGTACGCATTGAAATTACTCAATGCACGGCGAGTGGGGGCTAGTTGTAGTTGATAGTGAAGTCTGTGCTGCCGTTAGCCGGACCTGAAGTGACCGCCTTGGTAGCCATGTACTTGGCATAAAAAGTAAAGGTAGTGTCACTGGTGGTGGACAGCGTGCTGCTGGTGGAGCTTGTGCCGATCGGAATTTGTGTTGAGGCATCTTTTTCATACAGTGCGATGCCTACACCGGTCGCGACACCTGGCTCAGTCGTAAGTTTCAGGATGCTTGAGTTGTCACTGTCTGTGGGGCCGTCGAACTTTACGGTGGCCGTGCTGACGGTAGAAGGGCAACTGGTCAATACGATATCGAATTTAGTGGGTGACGAAGTAACACCGGCGGTGCTCAAGCTGCTCGTGGTGACAGAATTAAGTGGGACTGTCTGAGTGCCAGTCGCTGGCGTCACTGTGCATGCCGCGCTGAGAATAGTGCCCGTAAAGTTGATTGTCCCGTCCGCAGCATTAGCGATGCTTGCAATAGAGGAACCTGTCAGCAGTGTAAGAGCGATAATTTTAATTCGCATGCAGTTATTTCTCATGTCGTTTGGTTAAGTGTGTGGATAGTGCAATATATGAGGTGTTCCTGTTTTGCTGTTAAATTCTGTTTCTCTTGTTGGGTGGAGGTTATGTCGCCTTGAATTCCTGGTTGACATCACAGTTTCTCTTTTAAGAGATACTGTGCGGTAGCTGCTTGGGTGTGTATGTTCGTTGTTTGGCTTTTAAATGCTATATGGGCATTTGCTATTGTTCTTGTAAGAGTTTTCTGAGAGGTTGCTGTGGCTAGACTATATAGCCGCTCACAGCAAAACCCCGGCATGAATGCCTGCTATAACGGTCATGCCTGCGATGCCAGAGAAAAATAAGACCAATACCTGCATCGGCTACTGTATCAATCAGGTTTGCTCGAATATTCCCGGGATCAAGCCGCAGTAAAATTCCGCCTCAATCCAACAAGTGCGGGCTCGGGTATTGCGGGGCTATGAACTGCGCCTGGAGAGCGGTGGTGATAGGTGAATCGCCCCTAGTTTCGTAGACACCTCCAAGCCTTAAAATGAGGCCCATTAGGAGGTGCCATGAGCAACCAGCG
>NZ_WIWH01000067.1:0-12512 GCF_009600035.1 Pseudomonas sp. FSL R10-2964
GAGCAAACCTGACTACGGGGCATAATGTGTCCACCATGTCCCCGCACGTGTGTCCACCATGTGTCCGGTCCGTACACACAGGCAAAAAAAGACCCGGCAAGAGCCGGGTCAAATAACCGTGATTAGCCTGATGAGGAGATTTTCTGAGAGTCCGAACCAAGGGCCTTTCAGAAGATCGACTGGTCTCGCGACCAGATGGCGTAATCATAACAATTCTCATTACCAAGTCAACAACTGTTTTTTACCGTTCATCGTGTTCGTTGCCAGCCTGCCGTATCAGGCCTTTTTCAGTGTGGCCAGATGCTCGACTTGCTGATTGAGGGCCTCTTTGCGTTCTGCAGGAATATCGTTCCAGTGAACATCCAGCAGGGCACCTTCGATAGCATATAAAAGTACTTTGGAGGCTCTGAACCCTCGGGCCTTCACCGCCCGGTAGGCATCCACTGCGCCCAGGCGCTTCAAGTCCGCGGCACTGTGAATGCCAACAGCGTGCAGCCATTGTGAAGAGGTCTTGCCAAGATTTTTCAAATGCTGGAGTTCATCGTTCATCAGCTCTCCTTGCGACGGCGTGAGCTCAGCGTTTACGGGGTATGTTGACTCTATTGAGTGTAGCGCTCAGTAGGAAATTCGTAGTCCGTTAGTCGGTTTTGGAACAAGGCGGAGTTGGAATTGAGCGAATGTGCAGTAGTAAGGCGCAAATCAGTTCCCTGGACCCAAGAGGGTAGAGCGCCCATGGCCATTCAATCGACCTTGGCGACTGTGAAACGCCAGCGCCGGAGCTGATGTCGTATTTGTGTTAACGGGCGATGTTACGCAGGTAAACGCCGTGAAACCGTTGCGGTTCCACGGCGAACATGGACCTTACAGGCCCGGCAAGCGCTGGCGAATGTCGGCAATCAGAGTGTCGAGGCTTTTGCTGTTGTGGGTTTCAACACGCTTGCTGCGCAGGATCTCATCAGCGCCCAGCGCTTCGCGGCTGGCTTGCTGAGCGTTGACTACTTCCAGGGTGGCGTCAGACGGGTCGGTACCCACGGACTTGCGATGGGCCAGCCAGCCTTCGATCACGGCGTCCGGGGCGGTGCAGTCAAGGATCAGGCAAGGAACACCTGTCGCTTCGGCCACTTTGGCGGCCGCATCGCGCTGCTCACGCTTGAGGTAAGTGGCATCGATCACCACCGGGAAGCCTGCTCGCAGGACGATGCCGGCCAGTTCATGCAGTTTATTGTAGGTAGCTGCGCTGGCATCGGCGTTGTAGATGCCATCGCCGACAGCGTTATCTGCCGTCTGCTGATCGAACAGTTGCTTGCGGATGACGTCTGAGCGCAGGCGAATCGCCCCCAAAGCTTCAACCAGTCGCATGGCTACCGAGCTTTTACCTACAGCCGAAACACCGTGCGTAATGGTCAGAAAGCGTGAAGGAATTGTGCTGTAGCTCTCTGCCAGGTTCGCGTAGTTGCGGTATTGACGCAGAGTGGCTGCGCGCTGCACCGGGCTGGCTTCGGCAGGCATGCTGAACAGGCTGACTTTGGCGCGAACCAGTGCGCGGTAGGCCTTGTAGAAGTTCAGCAGCTCCAGGCCCTGATAATCACCGGTCAGTTCCAGGTACTGGCTGACGAAACGGCGGGCCAGGCATTTCAGACCGCGGTCTTCGAGGTCCATCGCCAGGAAGGCGGTGTCGGCGTAGACGTCGGTGAAGCGGAACGGTTCGTTGAACTCGATGCAGTCGAAAATCACTACTTTGCCGTCAATCATCGTGGCATTGCCCAGGTGAATGTCACCGTGGCATTCGCGAATGAAGCCTTGGGCCTTGCGCTGTTCGAACAGCGGCTTGAGGCGGGTGAAGCTGGCCTCTGCCCAGGCCTGGAGTGCTTCCAGTTGCAACAGGTCGGCTTTGTCCGAAAGGAACGGGCGAATTTGTTCGAAGTTCTGACGAACCGGGTCCATTACCGCCTCAGGCGTGCCCTGGTAGTGCGCAGCAGGCACATGGGGCGCCTGCATGTGGAAGCGGGCGATCTGCTGGGCCATTTCGTCGACATGGCCGGCATTCAGTTCGCCATTGGCTTGCAGTGTGCTCAGCAGCTGGCTTTGCGGAAACTGGCGCATTTTCAACGCGTATTCAATGGCCGGGCCTTCACCACCGAATGCTGGTACGTCGGCGCTGCCGGTGATCGGCAGCACGTCCAGGTACAGGCCTTCGGTCAGGCGCTGGTTGAGACGCAACTCTTCATTGCAGAAGTGTTCGCGGCCACTGAGTTCGGTGAAGTCAAGAAAGCCGAAGTTGACCGGTTTCTTCAACTTATAGGCATACGGCCCGGTAAGGATGACCCAGGAGATATGCGTCTCGATAACCTGAAATCCTTCGACTTCATGGGGATAGAGGTCCGGGTTTTGCAGGGCGGCAATCAGGTTCTGGCTCACGGTTGATCCTTCAAGGTCGGGAATATTCGATGCGCCATTATGGCGGCTGGCAGCGGGAGTGCAAACCGCCGGGCTGCGCATGATGAACATGAATAAAGTGCGTATAATCTCGCGCCATGACTCGTACCCGATCTCCTCGTTCCCGTTCCAAACGTCCCTCTGGCGGCCTCAGGCCCTGGCTGGGCTGGGCAATCAAGCTCAGTCTGGTCGGCCTGGTGGTGCTGGCAGGTTTTGCCGTCTATCTGGATGCCATCGTTCAGGAGAAATTCTCCGGAAAGCGCTGGACCATCCCGGCCAAGGTGTATGCGCGCCCGCTGGAGCTGTTCGTCGGCCAGAAGCTGAGCAAGAACGACTTCCTCACCGAGCTCGATGCGCTGGGTTATCGCCGTGAAAGCGTGGCCAACGGCCCGGGCGCGGCATCCGTCAATGGCAACACGGTTGACCTCAATACCCGTGGCTTTCAGTTTTATGAAGGTGCCGAGCAGGCGCAGCCGGTGCGGGTAAGATTTTCTGGCGACTATGTTGCCGAGCTTTCCTCGACCAATGCTTCCAAACTGCCGGTGGTGCGCCTTGAGCCGCTGCTGATTGGCGGCATGTACCCGAAAAACCTTGAAGACCGGATCCTGATCAATATCGATCAGGTACCGCCGTTTCTGCTGGAAACCCTGGTCACCGTCGAGGACAGGGACTTCTATCACCATTTCGGGGTGTCGCCCAAGTCGATTGCACGCGCCATGTGGGTCAATACCTCGGCCGGGCAAATGCGCCAGGGCGGCAGTACCTTGACCCAGCAACTGGTCAAGAACTTCTACCTGACCAACGAACGCAGCCTGAGCCGCAAGCTGACCGAAGCAATGATGGCGCTGCTGCTTGAGTTGCACTATGACAAGCGCGAAATCCTTGAGGCGTACCTCAACGAGGTGTTTGTCGGCCAGGACGGTCAACGCGCGGTGCACGGTTTCGGTCTGGCCAGCCAGTTCTTCTTCAGCCAGCCGCTGGCCGAGCTCAAGTTGCACCAGGTAGCACTGCTGGTCGGTATGGTTAAAGGGCCCTCGGCCTATAACCCGCGGCGTTACCCCGAGCGTGCGCTTGTACGACGTAATCTGGTGCTCGACCTGCTCGAGCAGCAAGGTGTTGCAACGCCCGAGCAAGTGTCTGCAGCGAAAAAAATGCCTTTGGGCGTGACCAAGCGCGGCAGTCTGGCAGACAGCTCGTTCCCGGGGTTCCTGGATCTGGTCAAGCGTCAGCTGCGTGAAGACTACCGCGACGAAGACTTGACCGAAGAAGGGCTGCGAATCTTCACCAGCTTCGACCCGATCCTGCAGATGAAGTCCGAAGCTGCGGTGGGCGAGACCTTCAAGCGTCTGGCCGGGCGCAAGGGCGCGGATGAAGTGGAAGCCGCCATGGTGGTGACCAACCCTGAAACCGGCGAAGTCCAGGCACTGATCGGCAGTCGTGCGCCAGGCTACGCAGGTTTCAACCGTGCACTGGATGCGGTGCGACCGATTGGCTCGCTGATCAAGCCTGCGGTCTATCTCACAGCACTTGAGCGGCCGAGCAAGTACACGCTGACCAGTTGGCTGTCGGATGAGCCATTGTCGATCAAAGGCGCTGATGGTCAGATCTGGAAGCCTCAGAACTATGACCGCCGCTCTCACGGTACGATTTTCCTCTATCAGTCCATGATGAACTCCTACAACCTCGGTACGGTAAGGCTGGGGCAGGAAGTCGGCGTGCCTAATGTACTCAAGACCCTGGCGCGACTGGGTGTGGAGCGCGAGTTTCCGGCATTCCCGTCCATGTTGCTGGGGGCTGGTGCCTTGAGCCCGATGGAAGTGGCGACCATGTACCAGACCTTGGCCAACGGCGGCTTCAATACGCCGATGCGCGGCATTCGCAGCGTGCTGACAGCCGAAGGCGAGCCGCTCAAACGTTACCCGTTCCAGATCCAGCAACGCTTTGACCCTGGCTCGATCTTTCTGATCCAGAGCGCCATGCAGCATGTGATGCGCGAAGGTACGGGGCGCTCGGTTTATAACGTGCTGCCCAAGAGTCTCGCGTTGGCGGGCAAGACCGGCACCAGTAACGATTCCCGTGACAGCTGGTTTGCCGGCTTTAGTCAGGACTTGCTGGCAGTGGTCTGGCTGGGGCGCGATGACAACGGCAAAACCCCGTTCACGGGGGCAACCGGTGCCTTGCAGGTGTGGACCAGCTTTATGAAGAAGGCTGACCCGCTGCCGCTCGACATGCCTCAGCCCGATAACATTGTGCAGGCCTGGATTGATCCGCATACCGGTCAAGGATCGGATGCCGGCTGCCCTGGCGCGGTACAGATGCCGTATATTCGCGGCAGTGAACCGCCAGCTGGTGCCAGTTGTGGTGGGCAAGAGCCCGCCACCGGTGAAGCCGTGATGGATTGGGTCAAGGGCTGGTTGAATTAAGCAAAGAGGGTATGACGTGAATAAGTTGTGGATTGCGGCTGTTTCAGCCCTGGCTTTGCTCAATGGTTGTGCCAGCGTGCCGCAGGGGTCCATCCCTGTGGTCGATTCTGGTGTTGCGGTGTCGAATAACGAGCGTGTTTCGGCCCAGCGTACGGCGGGGAATTATCCACAGGCCACTGCGCCGCGTGCCGCTCAGGCACGTACGATTACCGAGGACTCGGGGGTTGTGGTGATGATTCCGGGCGGCGCTGCCAGCGTGTCGACGCCGATCAGCACCCAGCCATTTACGCCGGGGCCGATCACCCCCGGCCCTGCCGCAGCCCCCATCAGCACGGGTAGCTACACACCGGGCGCGGCCTACAGTGTCCCGACGGCCATTACCCCCAGCGGCATTCCGTCGAACAGCGGCGGCCTGGCTGCCGACGAGCAACTGGATGGCCCGGTGCTGGCGCTGCTTACCACCGCTCAGCAACAACAGGCGAGCGGCGACTTGAACGGCGCTTCATCGAGCCTTGAACGTGCCCAGCGCGTGGCCCCTCGTGAGCCTCAGGTGCTTTATCGTCTGGCTCAGGTGCGTATGGCCCAGGGCGATGCCGCCCAGGCTGAGCAGTTTGCCCGCCGTGGTTTGACGTTCGCCAGCGGTCGTCCGGATTTGCAGGCGAGCTTGTGGGGTTTGATTGCCCAGGCCCGTGAGAAGCAAGGTGATGCCGCTGGCGCTGCATTGGCCCGTCAAAAAGCCAAGGTGAGCCTCTGATGGTCATGGATGCACGCACATCTGAAGTTGCCGGGTTCCTGCTGCTGATCGAACACGAAATGCGCACCCAGGGCTTGTGGAGTGACAAGGTCCCGACCGAACACGACCTTTCCAGCCTGGAGCCGTTCAGTGTCGATCGCCTGGATTTTGAGCAATGGGTGCAGTGGATCTTCCTGCCGAAGATGAAAACCATCGTCGAACGGGGGCAGCCTCTGCCCAGTGTCTCGGGTATTTGGCATATGGCTGAGCATGTGTTTGCCCAGCGTCGTGGCAACTGGAAACCCTTGCTCAAGCATTTCCAAGACTTTGACCGCCTGATCAGCCCTGCCTCCTGAGGTCATGGCTGCCAGTTTTTACTGGCAGCCATCCATTTTCTTGTTGGCTTCTGTCATTTTGCGCGTTTTTTTGTGCGTTCCTGTCGATTTATGCAAATAAATTGAATTGATGGCTTGACTTGGACAGGCCTAATGACAAGAATCGAACTCCCGCTGTAGAGGGGCTGCCAGAAGCAGGCTCTCTCAGCAGATCATGAGGCGCACACCCGCGCCGACCTGTTACACCCGCAACGCGTTACCTCGCGCTGGGTGGGAAACCCCCGCAATACTTGGGGAGTTCCCAATACTTGCTCAGTCAGTGCTGACGTAGTCGGCGACCACCGTCGCTCATGCTCTGCTGAAAAGTAAACCTATTAAGACCCGTTCGTATTTTTGTGGACGGTATTCTGGCGTTTTAGAGGTGAACAACGTGGAGCTTTTGTCTGGTGGTGAGATGCTCGTCCGCTTTTTGCGCGACGAAGGTGTCAAATATATCTACGGGTACCCAGGTGGTGCTCTCCTGCATGTCTACGACGCACTGTTCAAAGAGCCGGAAGTTACCCACATCCTGGTTCGTCATGAACAAGCTGCAACCCATATGGCTGACGGCTACGCCCGTGCCACCGGTAAAGCCGGTGTAGTACTGGTGACTTCCGGGCCGGGTGCTACCAACGCCATCACCGGTATTGCCACTGCCTACATGGACTCCATTCCGATGGTGATCATTTCGGGCCAGGTGCCTAGTACCATGGTCGGAACTGATGCCTTCCAGGAAACCGACATGATCGGTATCTCCCGGCCCATCGTGAAGCACAGCTTCATGATCAAGCATGCTTCGGAAATCCCGGAAGTCATGAAAAAGGCGTTCTACCTGGCGCAATCCGGCCGTCCTGGTCCGGTCGTGGTCGATATCCCGAAAGACATGACCAACCCGGCCGAAAAATTCGAATACGTTTTCCCGAAAAAAGCCAAGCTGCGCTCCTACAGCCCGGCCTTGCGTGGCCACTCCGGCCAGATCCGCAAGGCGGCAGAGATGCTGCTGGCGGCCAGGCGCCCTGTGCTTTACGCAGGCGGCGGGGTTATTTTGGGCGGTGGCTCGGAGCCACTGACCGAGCTGGCAAAAATGCTCAACGTGCCCGTGACCAATACGCTGATGGGCCTGGGTGCATACCCTGGCACCGACCGTCAGTTTATCGGCATGCTTGGCATGCATGGCAGCTTCACGGCCAACATGGCGATGCACAACGCAGACGTGATCCTTGCGGTAGGTGCACGCTTCGATGACCGGGTCATCAACGGCCCGTCCAAGTTCTGCCCGAATGCCAAGATCATCCATATCGATATCGACCCGGCGTCCATCTCCAAAACCATCAAGGCGGACGTGCCGATCGTAGGCCCTGTTGAGAGCGTGCTGACCGAAATGGTCGCCATCCTCAAGGACATCGGCGACAAGCCAAACCCGGAAGCGGTTGCCAGCTGGTGGAAGCAAATCGACGAGTGGCGCGGAGACGGTGACCTGTTCCCTTACAACAAGGGCGACGGCAGCCAGATCAAGCCTCAGGCTGTTATCGAGATGCTCTGCGAAGTGACCAAGGGCGATGCCTATGTAACGTCCGATGTGGGGCAGCACCAGATGTTCGCGGCCCAGTACTACCGCTTCAACAAGCCCAACCGCTGGATCAACTCCGGAGGCCTGGGCACCATGGGCTTCGGTTTCCCGGCTGCGATGGGGGTAAAACTGAGCTTCCCTGATGCTGACGTTGCCTGCGTGACAGGCGAGGGCAGTATTCAGATGAACATTCAGGAATTGTCCACCTGTCTGCAGTACGGCTTGCCCGTCAAAATCGTCAGCCTCAACAACGGAGTGCTGGGGATGGTGCGTCAGTGGCAGGACATGAACTACGGCAGTCGTCACTCCCATTCGTATATGGAATCGCTGCCTGATTTCGTCAAGCTGGCTGAAGCTTACGGGCATGTAGGTATCCGGATCACCGATCTGAAAGACCTCAAGCCGAAAATGGAAGAAGCCTTTGCCATGAAGGATCGCCTGGTGTTCCTGGATATTCAGGTTGATACCAGTGAGCACGTTTATCCGATGCAGATCAAAGATGGCTCCATGCGCGACATGTGGCTGAGCAAGACGGAGCGTACTTAATCATGCGGCACATTATTTCCTTGCTTCTTGAAAACGAACCGGGCGCATTGTCTCGCGTTGTCGGGCTTTTTTCGCAACGCAACTACAACATCGAAAGCCTGACCGTGGCACCAACAGAAGACCCGACCCTGTCGCGTCTGACCCTGACCACGGTGGGGCATGATGAAGTGATCGAGCAGATCACCAAAAACCTGAACAAGCTGATCGAAGTGGTCAAGCTGGTGGATCTGTCGGAAAGCGCTCACATCGAGCGCGAACTGATGTTGGTCAAGGTCAAGGCAACGGGTGCACAGCGTGCAGAAATCAAACGCACCACGGATATTTTCCGTGGGCAGATCGTTGATGTCAGCGCCAGTGTGTATACCGTGCAGTTGACAGGCACCAGTGAGAAGCTCGACAGTTTCATTCAGTCGATTGGAACCGCCTCGATCCTGGAAACAGTTCGCAGTGGCGTCACCGGGATTGCCCGTGGCGACAAAGTACTCAGCATCTAAAACTAACAAGTGCTAATTGGCCTGAATGGCCTGGATATAAGGGAAAATCATGAAAGTTTATTACGACAAAGACTGCGACCTTTCGATCATCCAGGGCAAAAAAGTAGCCATCATCGGTTACGGCTCCCAGGGTCACGCTCAAGCCTGCAACCTGAAAGATTCCGGCGTTGACGTTACCGTTGGCCTGCGCAAGGGTTCGGCCACTGTCGCCAAGGCTGAAGCTCATGGCCTGAAAGTAACTGACGTTGCCAGCGCTGTTGCCGCTGCGGACCTGGTCATGATTCTGACCCCGGACGAGTTCCAGTCCGCGCTGTACAAAAATGAAATCGAACCGAACATCAAGAAGGGCGCCACCCTGGCCTTCTCCCACGGTTTCGCGATTCACTACAACCAGGTTGTGCCGCGTGCCGACCTCGACGTGATCATGATCGCGCCAAAAGCGCCAGGTCACACCGTTCGTTCCGAGTTCGTACGTGGCGGTGGTATCCCTGACCTGATCGCTATCTACCAGGATGCGTCGGGCAACGCCAAGAACCTGGCCCTGTCTTATGCTTCGGGCGTAGGCGGCGGTCGTACCGGCATCATCGAAACCACGTTCAAGGACGAAACCGAAACCGACCTGTTCGGCGAGCAGGCAGTTCTGTGTGGCGGTACTGTTGAATTGGTTAAGGCTGGCTTTGAAACTCTGGTTGAAGCCGGTTACGCGCCAGAAATGGCTTACTTCGAGTGCCTGCACGAATTGAAGTTGATCGTTGACCTCATGTACGAAGGCGGTATCGCCAACATGAACTACTCGATCTCCAACAACGCCGAATACGGCGAGTACGTGACTGGCCCTGAGGTCATCAACGCTGAATCCCGTCAGGCAATGCGTAACGCTCTGAAACGCATCCAGGACGGTGAATACGCGAAAATGTTCATCAGCGAGGGTGCTACCGGCTACCCTTCGATGACTGCCAAGCGTCGCAACAACGCCGCTCACGGTATCGAAGTCATTGGCGGGCAACTGCGCTCGATGATGCCTTGGATCGGCGCCAACAAAATCGTTGACCAGGCAAAGAACTAAGTTCCCAGCCTGTAGAGAAAACGCGGCCTAGGCCGCGTTTTTTCGTTTAAGCGGCGGCTTCTGGTATAAAGCAGGATCGTTTGCGGGTGCGTGTTGGCCCCAAGCTTCTACCGAAACTTTCCATATCGTTGCAAGGTAATGTCCATGAGCGAACGTCCCGAAGAGCCAAAAGCGGCTTCAGACGCCGATAGCCTGCTGCCTATCGATGAGCATGTCGAAGAAGGGCATGACGCCGAAGGCCGAAAAGTCCGGCATCGTGGTATCTATCTGCTGCCGAACCTTTTCACCACTGCGAACCTGTTCGCCGGTTTTTACTCCATCATCAGTTCCATGAGTGCGCAAAGTGCCATGAGTGCGGGTGATACTGCTGGGGCCAGCAAATACTTTGCCTTTGCAGCCATCGCCATTTTTGTCGCCATGGTGCTCGACGGCCTTGATGGCCGTGTAGCCCGCATGACCAATACCGAAAGTGCCTTTGGTGCCGAGTACGATTCCTTGTCGGACATGGTTGCCTTTGGTGTTGCCCCTGCGTTGCTGGCTTTTGGCTGGGCACTGGGGGACATGGGCAAGGTCGGCTGGATGGTTGCCTTCATCTATGTTGCGGGCGCGGCATTGCGTCTGGCGCGTTTCAATACCCAGGTAGGTACAGCGGACAAACGCTACTTTATCGGCCTGGCCAGCCCGGCGGCGGCTGGTGTGGTGGCGGGTATCGTATGGGCATTCAGTGATTACGGTATTCAGGGTTCGAAAATGTCGTTCCTGGTTGCCTTGCTCGTAGCGGCAGCCGGCATGCTGATGGTCAGCAATATCAAGTACAACAGCTTCAAGGAACTGGACTTGAAAGGGCGTGTTCCTTTTGTGGCGATTCTGGCTGTGGTGCTGGTCTTCGCGGTTGTGTTCAGCGATCCGCCGCGCATTCTGTTGCTGGCCTTCCTGGCATATGCGGCATCGGGGCCGATCCAGTACTTGCTGCGTTTGCGTCGTAACAAAAACGCCGAGTGATGTAATTTCTCCCATACTCCGTAGTCTATTGGTGCATCAGCCCTCCAATACTGCGGAGTTGTCATGCTCATCAAGCTGCCTAAAGCGTCCGACTGCAAAGAGTCGGACGTTACGCCTGAATCCTTCTATTTATCCCGTCGTGCATTGTTGGGTAGTTCGCTTGCCGGATTGGCTGTGGGCGCGCTTCCACGTTTGGCCAGTGCCGAAGATGCGGTGCGCTATGCAGATGTTGAACCGGGCAAGGCTCCAGCCTGGTTTGCCGACAAGCTAGCGCAGACCAAATGGCAGGCCGTCACGGTGAAGGGGGAGGCGATCACGCCTTTCAAGGATGCGACCCACTACAACAACTTCTATGAGTTCGGCACTGACAAGGGGGATCCGGCGCAAAATGCTGGTGCCTTGAAAACCGAGCCCTGGACTGTGGTAGTCGACGGGGAGGTGGGCAAACCGGGTCGTTACGCGCTGGAAGACTTCATGAAGCCTTATCAGTTGGAGGAGCGGATTTATCGTCTGCGTTGTGTAGAGGCCTGGTCGATGGTGATCCCGTGGATGGGATTTCCCATTTCGGCATTGCTCAAGCAGGTGGAGCCAACCTCCAAAGCCAGGTACATCCGTTTTGAAACATTGCAGGATCCTAAGGTCATGCCGGGGCAGCGTTCGGGTTTTGCATTGATTGACTGGCCGTATGTAGAAGGGTTACGGCTGGATGAGGCGATGAATCCGTTGGCGATTTTGGCGGTGGGCATGTATGGCCGCGAATTGCCCAATCAAAATGGCGCGCCGCTACGGTTGGTGGTGCCCTGGAAGTATGGTTTCAAAAGCGTGAAATCCATCGTGCGTATCAGTCTGGTCGAGGATCAGCCAAAAACCACCTGGCAAAGCATTGCTGCGGATGAGTACGGCTTCTATGCCAACGTGAATCCGCAAGTTGATCATCCGCGTTGGACACAGGCGCGTGAGCGACGCTTGCCGAGCGGTCTGTTCAGTCCCAATGTGCGCGATACGCAGATGTTCAACGGTTACGCCGATGAGGTTGCTTCTTTATATACAGGCCTGGATCTGCGGAAGAACTACTGATGAAGCATCTACCTTGGCGCCTTGGCGTCTTTATCGTGGTGGCCATCTGGCCTTTGTATTGGTTGTACGAGGCCTGGATCTTTGCCTTGGGGCCAGACCCGGGAAAGGTGTTGGTCGATCGTCTGGGGCTGGGAACGTTGATACTGCTGTTGGTGACGTTGAGCATGACGCCGATGCATAGACTGACGGGCTGGTCGGGCTGGGTCACGGTGCGTCGACAGCTCGGCTTGTGGTGTTTTGCCTATGTGGTGCTGCATCTGTGTGCCTACCTGACTTTCGTGCTGGGGTTTGACTGGTCGCAGTTGGGTGTTGAGCTAAGCAAGCGTCCCTACATTATTGTCGGCAGCCTGGGGTTCTTGTGTTTACTGGCGTTGGCGGTGACGTCGAATCGCTACAGTCAGCGACGCTTGGGCACGCGCTGGAAGAAGCTCCATCGTCTGGTGTATGTGGTAGTGGGCTTGGGGTTGCTGCATATGCTCTGGATAGTGCGGGCGGACCTCAAGGAATGGTCGATTTATGCCTGTATAGGTGCAGGTCTGCTGGCACTGCGCATACCGATGGTGAAGAGCCGGATTCCGCGTCTATATAAGAAGAAATCAGCTTCTGCGATTTAAGTTCAAATTAGTGCTTGACCCTAGATTCAAACGGCCTATAATTCGCCCCACTTCCGGCGCAGTCGAAACGGAAAACTCCTTGAGTTTCAATGAGTTGGACGGTTTTCGGCGGTGTCAGCTTCAAGTCATCGAAGCAGGAAATGAGGTGTTGACAGCAGCGTGTAACGCTGTAGAATT
>NZ_WIWH01000068.1:0-9772 GCF_009600035.1 Pseudomonas sp. FSL R10-2964
CCCGTAGCCACGCCACGCCCGGCACCTACCGTGGCCACGGCCAAGCCTGCGCCAGTGGCCAAGCCTGCCCCGGCCCCGGCAGCCAAACCAGTGGTCAAACCGGCCGAGAAGCCGGTTAGCCTGGCCAAGGCCGCACCAGGCGGTAGCTGGTACGCCAGCCAGCCTGCCAATAACTATGTGGTGCAGATCGTCGGCACCAGCTCTGAAGCGTCTGCGCAAAATGTCGCCAAAGAACTGGGCGGTGATGCTCGTTACTTCAAGAAAACCTTGAATGGCAAGCCGCTGTACGTCGTCACCTATGGCAACTTCCCAAGCCATGCTGCAGCAACTGCAGCAATCAAGAACTTGCCAGCGAAGACGCAGGCTGGTAAACCTTGGCCTCGCACTGTCGCCAGCGTCCAAAAAGAGCTGGCTGCAGCTCGCTGATGATCCGGCGACCTTACCCAGGTCGCCGTTCTAGTCCATCAAAACTCCTGCTTGTGCATGCGGCCTTAACAGCCGTGTGCCTTGTGGTGTCTGCGCCGTGTAGCAGTCAACATCAAAAATGTTTTGACTAGCACGAGCAATCGCTTTAAACCTTTCATAAATGCGACATGAATTTACGGTATAACGCCGCTTAATTTGTGGGTCTTTGTGACGGTGTGTAGAATGACCACCCTTTTGCCCCTGCCAAGCTGGCGTACGTTCAGCGCGGGAAGCAAGTGGTTGAATTAAAAGAAATTTGCCCCTTTTTGGGGCAGCCTGGTGAGAAAGTGTCTATGAAAGCAGGTCTGTACCACCCCGATGAATTCAAGGATAACTGTGGTTTCGGCCTGATTGCCCATATGCAGGGCGAACCCAGTCATACCCTTCTGCAAACCGCCATTGAAGCCCTGACCTGCATGACCCACCGCGGTGGGATCAACGCAGACGGCAAGACCGGTGACGGTTGTGGCCTGCTGATTCAAAAGCCTGACCTGTTCCTGCGTGCAACCGCCAAGGAGCAGTTCGGTACCGATTTGCCCAAGCAATACGCGGTCGGCATGGTGTTTTTCAACCAGGATCCGATCAAGGCCGAGGCGGCGCGCGACAACATGAATCGCGAGATTCTTGCCGCTGGCCTGCAACTGGTGGGCTGGCGCAAAGTGCCCATCGATACCAGCGTTCTGGGTCGTCTGGCGCTGGAGCGTCTGCCGCAGATCGAGCAAGTGTTTATTGGTGGGGACGGCCTGAGCGATCAGGACATGGCCATCAAACTGTTCAGTGCCCGTCGCCGTTCCTCGGTGTCCAACGCGGCAGACAGCGATCACTACATCTGCAGCTTTTCCCACAAGACCATCATTTATAAAGGCCTGATGATGCCGGCGGACCTCACCGCCTTCTATCCGGACCTGAGCGATGAGCGCCTGCAAACCGCAATCTGCGTGTTCCATCAGCGCTTCTCCACCAATACCCTGCCGAAATGGCCGCTGGCTCAGCCATTCCGCTTTCTCGCCCACAACGGCGAAATCAACACCATCACCGGTAACCGCAACTGGGCCCAGGCCCGTCGCACCAAGTTTGCCAACGATCTGATCGGTGACCTCGACGAACTCGGCCCGCTGGTCAACCGCGTGGGTTCGGACTCCTCCAGCATGGACAATATGCTGGAGCTGATGGTCACCGGCGGCATCGACCTGTTCCGTGGCGTACGCATGCTGATTCCACCGGCGTGGCAGAACGTTGAAACCATGGACCCCGACCTGCGGGCGTTCTATGAGTACAACTCCATGCACATGGAACCGTGGGACGGCCCCGCCGGCGTGGTAATGACCGACGGTCGCTACGCGGTCTGCCTGCTCGATCGTAACGGCCTGCGCCCTGCGCGCTGGGTGACCACCACCAACGGCTATATCACCATTGCCTCGGAAATCGGCGTATGGGACTACAAGCCTGAGGACGTGATCGCCAAAGGCCGTGTCGGCCCTGGCCAGATCCTGGCCGTGGACACCGAAACCGGTCAGGTGCTGGACACTGACTCGATCGACAACCGCCTCAAGTCGCGCCACCCGTACAAGCAATGGCTGCGCAAGAATGCCCTGCGCATTCAGGCGACCATGGAAGACAACGACCACGGTTCGGCGTTTTACGACGTCGATCAGCTCAAGCAATACATGAAGATGTATCAGGTCACGTTCGAAGAGCGCGACCAGGTGCTGCGTCCGTTGGGCGAGCAAGGCTACGAAGCCGTAGGTTCGATGGGGGACGACACGCCAATGGCCGTGCTGTCCCAGCGTGTGCGAACACCTTACGATTACTTCCGCCAGCAGTTTGCGCAGGTCACCAACCCGCCGATCGACCCGCTGCGTGAAGCCATCGTCATGTCGCTGGAAATCTGCCTCGGTGCCGAGCGCAACATCTTCCAGGAATCCCCTGAGCACGCTTCCCGTGTGATTCTCAGTTCGCCCGTGATCTCGCCTGCAAAATGGCGCTCGCTGATGAACCTCGACCTGCCGGGCTTTGAGCGTCAGATCATTGACCTTAACTACGACGAAAGCGTCGGTCTTGAAGCGGCTGTGCGCAATATCGCCGATCAGGCCGAAGAAGCAGCGCGCGCCGGTCGCACCCAGATCGTTCTGAGCGACCGTCATATCGCACCGGGCAAGTTGCCGGTTCACGCCTCTTTGGCTGTGGGCGCCGTGCATCACCGCCTGACCGAAAAAGGCCTGCGTTGCGACAGCAACATTCTGGTTGAAACCGCTACTGCCCGTGACCCGCATCACTTTGCGGTGCTGATCGGCTTCGGTGCCTCGGCGGTCTATCCGTTCCTGGCCTACGAAGTGCTGGGCGACCTGATCCGCACCGGTGAAGTACTGGGCGACCTCTATGAGGTGTTCAAGAACTACCGCAAAGGCATCACCAAAGGTCTGCTCAAGATCCTCTCGAAAATGGGCATATCGACCATCGCTTCGTACCGTGGTGCGCAGCTGTTCGAAGCCATCGGCCTGTCCGAAGAAATTTGCGAACTGAGCTTCCGTGGCGTGCCAAGCCGCATCAAGGGCGCACGTTTCGTCGACCTTGAAGCCGAGCAAAAGCTGCTGGCAGCCGAGGCCTGGAGTGCGCGCAAGCCCATCCAGCAAGGCGGCCTGCTCAAGTACGTGCATGGTGGTGAATACCATGCCTACAACCCTGACGTGGTGGCCACCCTGCAAGCCGCCGTGCAGCAGGGCGACTACAGCAAATTCAAGGAATACACCGCACTGGTCGACCAGCGTCCAGTGTCTATGATCCGCGATCTGTTCAAGGTCAAGACCCTCGATACCCCGCTGTCGATCGACGATATCGAACCGCTGGACTCGATCCTCAAGCGTTTCGACTCGGCCGGTATTTCCCTGGGCGCCTTGTCGCCAGAGGCTCACGAAGCCCTGGCTGAAGCCATGAACCGCTTGGGCGCACGCTCCAACTCCGGTGAAGGCGGCGAAGACCCGGCGCGTTACGGCACCATCAAGAGTTCGAAGATCAAGCAAGTGGCCACTGGTCGTTTCGGTGTGACACCGGAATACCTGGTCAACGCTGAAGTGCTGCAAATCAAGGTTGCTCAAGGCGCCAAGCCGGGCGAGGGCGGGCAACTGCCGGGCGGCAAGGTCAACGGCCTGATCGCCAAACTGCGCTACGCCGTACCGGGTGTGACCCTGATTTCGCCACCGCCGCACCACGACATCTACTCCATTGAGGACTTGTCGCAGCTGATCTTTGACTTGAAACAAGTCAACCCGAAAGCACTGGTGTCGGTGAAACTGGTAGCTGAAGCGGGCGTAGGTACCATCGCCGCTGGCGTGGCCAAGGCCTATGCCGACTTGATTACCATCTCCGGTTATGACGGCGGC
Organism: Pseudomonas sp. FSL R10-2964; assembly: GCF_009600035.1. Taxonomy (NCBI): domain Bacteria; kingdom Pseudomonadati; phylum Pseudomonadota; class Gammaproteobacteria; order Pseudomonadales; family Pseudomonadaceae; genus Pseudomonas; species Pseudomonas sp. FSL R10-2964. The sequence goes on from NZ_WIWH01000068.1 coordinate 3,846, forward strand.
ACCGGCGCTTCACCGCTGACCTCCATCAAGTACGCGGGCGCACCGTGGGAGCTCGGTTTGGCCGAAACCCACCAGACCCTGCGCGGCAATGACCTGCGCGGTAAAGTGCGGGTACAAACCGATGGTGGCCTGAAAACCGGTCTCGACGTGATCAAGGCAGCAATTCTGGGCGCTGAAAGCTTCGGCTTCGGCACCGCACCGATGATCGCCCTGGGCTGTAAATACCTGCGTATTTGCCACCTCAACAACTGCGCGACCGGCGTTGCGACGCAAAACGAATCGCTGCGTAAAAACCATTACATCGGCACCGTCGATATGGTGGTCAACTTCTTTACCTATGTGGCCGAAGAAACCCGCGAGTGGCTGGCCAAGCTGGGTGTGCGCACCCTGGAAGAGCTGATCGGGCGTACCGACCTGCTGGAAATCCTCCAGGGCGAGACTGCCAAACAGCACAACCTGGACCTCACGCCATTGCTGGGCAGCGACCATATCCCGGCCGACAAGCCTCAATTCTGCCAGGTAGACCGCAACCCTCCGTTCGACAAGGGCCTGCTGGCCGAGCAGATGCTCGACATGGCGCGTTCGGCGATCAACGACATGAGCGGCGCCGAGTTCGACCTCGACATCTGCAACTGCGATCGCTCCATCGGTGCGCGTATCTCGGGTGAAATCGCCCGTACTCACGGCAACCAGGGCATGGCCAAGGCACCGATCACCTTCCGCTTCAAAGGCACTGCCGGTCAGAGCTTTGGTGTGTGGAACGCCGGTGGCTTGCACATGTACCTGCAAGGCGATGCCAACGACTACGTAGGTAAAGGCATGACCGGCGGCAAGCTGGTGATAGTCCCGCCTGCAGGCAGCGTCTACAAAACTCAGGACAGCGCGATTGTCGGCAATACCTGCCTGTACGGCGCCACCGGCGGCAAGCTGTTTGCAGCGGGCACGGCGGGCGAGCGTTTCGCGGTGCGCAACTCCGGTGCCCACACCGTGGTGGAAGGCACAGGCGATCACTGCTGCGAATACATGACTGGCGGTTTTGTCTGTGTGCTGGGTAAAACCGGTTACAACTTCGGCTCGGGCATGACCGGCGGTTTCGCCTACGTGCTGGATCAGGACAACACCTTCGTCGACAAGGTTAACCACGAGCTGGTGGAAATCCAGCGGATCAGTGGCGAAGCGATGGAGGCCTACCGTAATCACCTGCAACACGTGCTGGACGAATACGTTGAGGAAACCAACAGTGAGTGGGGTCGCAACCTCTCGGAAAACCTCGATGATTACCTGCGTCGTTTCTGGATGGTCAAGCCCAAGGCTGCCAGCTTGAAGTCGTTGCTTTCCAGCATCCGTGCCAATCCGCAGTGATATGCGCCTGAAAAGTTTGATGAGGTTTTAACCATGGCTGAACGTCTGAGTAACGACTTCCAGTTCATCGATGTCGGGCGCAAAGATCCGAAGAAGAAACTGTTACGTCAACGCAAGAAAGAGTTCGTGGAAATCTACGAGCCTTTTAAACCCCAGCAGTCGGCCGAACAGGCCCACCGCTGCCTGGGCTGCGGCAACCCGTACTGTGAATGGAAATGCCCTGTGCATAACTTCATTCCCAACTGGCTCAAGCTGGTGGCCGAGGGCAATATCCTCGCCGCCGCCGAGTTGTCGCACCAGACCAACACCCTGCCCGAAGTGTGCGGGCGGGTGTGCCCGCAAGACCGTCTGTGCGAGGGCGCCTGCACCCTCAACGACGGTTTTGGCGCGGTGACCATTGGTTCGGTGGAGAAATACATCACCGATACGGCATTCGCCATGGGCTGGCGCCCGGACATGTCCAAGGTCGTGCCCACCGGCAAGCGTGTCGCCATTATCGGTGCCGGGCCTGCAGGCCTGGGCTGTGCCGACGTGCTGGTGCGTGGCGGAGTGACCCCGGTGGTGTTCGACAAGAACCCGGAAATCGGCGGTCTGCTGACCTTCGGCATCCCCGAGTTCAAGCTGGAAAAAACCGTACTGAGCCATCGCCGCGAAGTGTTTACCGGTATGGGTATCGAGTTCCGCCTCAATACCGAAATCGGCAAGGACATCAGCATGGAGCAGTTGCTGGCCGAGTACGACGCCGTGTTTATGGGCATGGGCACTTACACCTATATGAAAGGTGGTTTTGCCGGTGAAGACCTGCCGGGCGTGCACGATGCGCTGGACTTCCTGATTGCCAACGTCAACCGCAACCTGGGCTTTGAAAAGTCGCCGGAAGATTTCGTCGACATGAAAGGCAAAAAGATTGTGGTGCTCGGTGGCGGCGATACGGCCATGGACTGCAACCGGACTTCGATTCGCCAGGGCGCCAAATCAGTAACCTGTGCCTATCGTCGTGACGAAGCCAACATGCCGGGCTCGCGCAAAGAGGTGAAGAACGCCAAGGAAGAAGGCGTTAAGTTCCTCTACAACCGTCAGCCGATCGCCATTGTCGGTGAAGGCAAAGTGGAAGGCGTGAAGGTGGTCGAGACCCGTCTCGGCGAGCCGGATGCCCGTGGCCGTCGTAGCCCGGAGCCGATCCCGGGTTCTGAAGAGATCATTCCGGCAGACGCCGTGATTATCGCCTTTGGTTTCCGTCCGAGCCCGGCCTCGTGGTTCGAGCAGTTCGAGATCCAGACCGACAGCCAGGGCCGCGTGATTGCGCCAGAGCAGTCGCAGTTCAAGCATCAGACCAGCCATCCGAAGATTTTTGCCGGTGGTGACATGGTGCGTGGTTCCGACCTGGTAGTGACCGCGATCTTCGAAGGCCGTACTGCGGCTGAAGGGATCATGGATTACCTGGGCGTGTAACCCGATTCCCTGTGGGGGCGGGCTTGCCCGCGATGGGATCAACTCGGTCTGCTGATCAATCGAGTTGTCTGTATCGCGAGCAAGCCGGCTCCCACAGTTGTTTCGCGGTGTTGCCAAATAGCACGTTCCACCGCGGCAAATCGACCCGATAGATAAAAGGCACGGCACTTGCCGTGCCTTTTGCGTCCGTCTCTGAGAAAATGCCCCCACTTTTTTTCCGGATGCTGACATGACTGTTCTCAAGAATGACCGTTTCCTTCGCGCTTTGCTCAAGCAACCTGTAGACGTAACGCCTGTCTGGATGATGCGTCAGGCCGGTCGCTACCTGCCGGAGTACCGCGCCAGCCGCGCCAAGGCCGGCGATTTCATGAGCCTGTGCAAGAACGCCGAATTCGCCTGTGAAGTCACCATGCAGCCTCTGGACCGCTTCCCGCAGCTGGATGCGGCCATCCTGTTTTCTGACATCCTGACCATCCCCGATGCCATGGGCCAAGGCCTGTACTTTGAAACGGGTGAAGGCCCGCGCTTCAAAAAGGTTGTCAGCACTCTGGCCGACATCGAAGCGCTGCCCATCCCGGATCCGCAAAAAGACCTCGGCTACGTGATGAACGCCGTCAGCACCATTCGCAAAGAGCTCAATGGCCGTGTGCCATTGATTGGCTTCTCCGGCAGCCCGTGGACGCTGGCCACTTATATGGTTGAAGGCGGCTCCTCCAAGGACTTCCGTAAAACCAAGGCCATGCTCTACGACACCCCGCAAGCCATGCACTTGCTGCTCGACAAGCTGGCGCAGTCGGTCACGTCTTACCTCAACGGCCAGATCCTGGCGGGCGCGCAGGCGGTGCAGATCTTCGACACCTGGGGCGGTAACCTGTCAGCTGCGGCCTATCAGGAGTTCTCCCTGGCCTATATGCGCAAAATCGTCAGCGGCCTGATCCGCGAACACGAAGGTCGCAAGGTGCCGGTCATTCTGTTCACCAAAAACGGTGGCCTGTGGCTGGAAAGCATCGCCGATGCTGGTGCCGATGCACTGGGCCTGGACTGGACCTGTGACCTGGGCGAAGCCCGCCGTCGTGTCGGCAACAAGGTTGCCCTGCAAGGCAACATGGACCCGACCGTGCTGTACGCCAACCCGGAGGCCATCCGCACCGAAGTCAAGCGCATCCTGGCCAGCTACGGCAACGGCTCGGGCCATGTGTTCAACCTGGGCCATGGTATTACCCCGGAAGTAAAACCCGAGCACGCCGGTGCGTTTATCAGTGCGGTGCATGAGTTCTCCGGTCAATATCACCAGTAAGCTCCAGCAGATTAAAAAATGCCCCGACATGTCGGGGTATTTTCATTTATTGCGTAGTCATTAGTATGACTGCCGACACTAAATGTAGGGGAGTTAGAGACAAAACCTACAGATTCAAGAGGGCTGGCCTTACATTAATAATTGTTCATGCCAGTGAAAATCAGCCTTCGCCACTGTATAAATAAGTTTGGTGTTATAAAAGGCTGCTTATTGTTATCGGGCTTGCATTCTGCGCACAACGTTCTGTTATTCAGGGCAAGGTTGTCTTTGGGTTTTTTAATAATAAATGTACCAGGGGGAGTTCTTGATTGTTGCACTTTCAAGCGCTCGCAGTTTGAGGGTGTATTAGTGATAACCGCCCTACATTCGGACTGCTGCTTGCAATACGCTCCGTAGACCACTCATTGTGATCCGGGTGTGGCTCTTGCTGGGAAGTTACCTTGGTCTAGAAACAAGTCGCAATGATAGCTCCTGACTGTTTAAGTAAGGGGGCGCCGGGTTTTGGAGTGAAGTTGTTCGGTACTGTTTAGCTTAAGCCTGTTTTTTAGAGGGGGATTTGCGTGTTGATGTGTGTGCAGGTTGATAGTTATCCACTTGCCATCTGACGCAGCGGTGTTTTTTATCAGGGTAGAGCAATTCAGTCATGAGACAGTCATGAACAGTTCGATTCAAGTACTCAAACACTGCTTTTCATCTGTATGGGCGTCGCTGGCATTGATCTTGGTCTATGGCAGTTATTTGGTGTGGCAAGAACAAGGGTATCGCCACTCTATCCATATGCAATCGGAACTCGCACCCTTGAATGTTTCAGATCCTCCGGCTCCCGGGCTTTTCAAGCCTGAAGCGATCGCCACGTTATTCGGGCTTGTCACTCAAGACCGTCGGGTACCGAGTGCTGAGCCATTGCAGTTGCGTGCGAGCTTTGTTGCGAGCCAGGGCTCCTCTCAAGCCTTGTTGGCCGATGCACAGTCGGCACGTTTCTACTCGGAAGGTGAGCCTTTGCCGGGTGGCAGTGTCCTGCGCCGTATCGAGATGGACCATGTGGTGCTATGGCGCAATGGGCGTGAAGAGTACCTGACCCTTAAACCGCCAAACCAGTATGTATTGCCCTTATCCACTGCTCCAGCTACGACCTCGCAGGAGACCACTTTTTACCTGCGGCCATCGACCGGGAAACTTTAGAAAATGCCCATGACCAAGCCCGGTGCCTTCGTTTTCGGCCCTCTTTTTACCTGTTGTGTGCTGTGCGCAGGGTTGCTGTTGCAATCTCCGGCGTGGGCCCAGAAGCAGTACTGGAAACTGGCGATGAAAGAGGCCGAACTGCGCGACGTCGTGCAGGAAATATCATCGATACTCGGCGCCACCGTGGTTCTTGATCCCAGGGTTCAGGGCCGGGTCACGGTTATTTCCGAAAAAGAGCTGGACCGCGAAGGCGTACGTCGCTTGTTTTACTCTGTGCTCGATGCCCACGGCTTCTCGGTGATTGACCAAGGTGATCGTTTACTGATCATCCCTGCCGCCGAGGCAAAAGCACGGGCTGGCAGCGCTGATGCGAAAGCGGTTGAGGCAGAGGCCTTTGTCACACGGGTCATCGAACTGAATGGCAGCGTCGCGGCCGATCTGGCTGGCCTGTTGCGACCACTGGTGTCTAGCAGTGGCTACGTGGGGCCTTCTGCTTCGGCCAACGCGCTGATCATTACCGACACTGCAGCCAATACGCAGCGCCTTGTCGAAATGGTTCGTAAGCGCTCCATGAAGCCCACATTCCAAGCCGAAACCTGATGTCCGATGCTGTGCTCCCGATTTCTTTCTGGAG
>NZ_WIWH01000069.1:0-7652 GCF_009600035.1 Pseudomonas sp. FSL R10-2964
GCTGGTTGCTCATGGCACCTCCTAATGGGCCTCATTTTAAGGCTTGGAGGTGTCTACGAAACTAGGGGCGATTCAGTCGTTGATACTTGGCCGGTGGCGCGAACTGATTACCGAGTAGTCCTCGCCATTGCCAAGATACAGCTCAAATACCTAACTATGCTAGCCGGGCACTTTTGTCTGATTTGAAGAATAGGCCGGGCCTTTTAGGTCTACGCGACCCTATCCCGCCATGGTATTGGCGAGAGCAATCTCGAAAGATTGGCGGCATGGGTCCATCACCTTACGGCATCACCGGCATGCGCGCTCCACAAGTGAGGTGTATGGGGTCTTCTTTAAACGCACAAACTGCGTTGAAGAACCGCCGCTCTCTGAAACCTCTGTCTGGGCCGAGAGCGCATCTATTTTGTGAATCCAGTAGGCTTTTCTCATCTTTTCTGTGATTCCCGTCCTTGGCGGTCACAGAAAAAATGATATTTTCCCTGCGTTTGCTGGGTCTCCCGAATCATCTATTTTGTGAACCTACACGATGGGTGCTGGGGTGGGGTTGTTCCTGGGGATTATCGGCCTGAAAACCTCGGGCATTATCGTCGACAGCCCGGCCACCCTGATCAAGCTCGGTTCATTGCGCGACCCTGCCCCGCTGCTGGCAGCGGTGTGCTTTTTGATGATTGCGATTCTGAGCTATCACCGCGTCTTCGGCGCCATCCTGATCAGCATTATCGCCGTGACCCTCGCCGGCTGGGGCCTGGACCTGGTGCATTACAACGGCATCATGTCGGCACCGCCAAGCCTTGCACCGACCTGGATGGCCATGGACCTCAAGGGCGTTTTCAACATCAGCATGATCAGCGTGGTGCTGGCCTTTCTGTTTGTACACATGTTCGATACGGCCGGCACCCTGATGGGCGTGGCCCAGCGTGCCGGGCTGGTGAAGGCCGATGGCAGGATCGAAAACCTGTCCCGGGCCCTCAAGGCCGACAGCGCCTCCAGCGTGTTCGGTGCGGTGGTCGGCGTGCCACCCGTGACCAGCTACGTGGAAAGCGCCGCAGGCGTTGCGGCAGGCGGACGTACCGGGCTTACTGCCGTCACCGTGGGCGTGTTGTTTGTGGCCGCCATGTTCTTTGCCCCTCTGGCTGGCATGATCCCCGCTTATGCCACGGCAGGCGCTCTGATTTATGTGGCCATGCTGATGATGGGCGGCATGCAGCACATCAACTGGGACGAACCCACTGACTGCATCCCGGCCATAGTGACCGTGATCATGATGCCTTTGACCTTCTCGGTCGCCGACGGGATTGCCCTGGGCTTTATCAGCTTTGTCGCACTCAAGGCAGGCACCGGCAAATACCGGGAAATTTCCGTCAGCCTGTGGGTGCTCTGCGCTATTTTCATCGCCAAGTTTATTTACCTGTAAACCTGGCGGTATCAATCGGTCCCGCAATGACGCGGGGCCTTTGTTGTTTGGGAGGAAGTGATGAGTCTGGAAACCTGGCTGCTGTTCAGCAGCGCGGCATTGGTGGTAATCCTGATTCCAGGGCCGCTGTCGTTATTGATGATCAGCAACAGTCTGAACTACGGCTTGCGCCGTTCGTACCCGGCTTTTCTGGGAGGTGTATTTGCCTCGATCTGCCTGCTCAGCGCTTCGGCACTGGGTTTGGGCGCCTTGCTGCTGGCCTCGGAAAAACTCTTCAGCGCCCTGAAGATCGTGGGCGCGCTGTACCTGTTTTACCTGGCCTGGCAAAGCTGGAAACAATCGCGTCAGCCGGCCACCGTCACCAATGTGCCCGAAGCCGCACCAATACCGCGCTTTAGCGCCCTGTTTGGGCGCGCGTTCGTGCTGGGGGCCAGCAATCCTAAGGACATTCTGTTCTTTGCTGCCTTTTTGCCGCAGTTTCTCAACCCCGATCTACCGTTCCTCAACCAGTTACTGGTGATGATCGCCACCTGGACCGTGCTCGACCTGCTGTGCAAGCTGGCCTACGGCCTGGGTGCCCACGGTGCGGCGGGGTACCTGCGCAGCGGCAAGGGCCAGAGCTGGTTCAACCGGGTCAGTGCCGGGCTGTTCAGCGTGGCAGGCACGGCGTCGTTGTTGAGCCGCTGATTGCACACAAGCCCGTAGCAGCTGCCGAAGGAACGAGGCTGCGTTCGATTGCGAAGCAATCGTAAGACCTGAGTTCGCGATTTATCTGATGGACAGCGGATTCAGGTTCTACGACGGCTACGCCGCCGAACGCAGCCTCGTTCCTTCGGCAGCTGCTACGGACATGGCATTTAGACAGGCAAAAAAAAGCCCGCAGTGTGAGCGGGCAAATAACCACATGCGCAGATCGAAAACGATTAGCTACCGCGATAGGTCGAGTAGCTGTACGGCGAAATCAGTAGCGGTACATGGTAGTGATCCTGCTCGGCGCTGATCCCGAAACGCAGTACCACCACATCCAGAAACGCCGGCTCCGGCAATTTCACACCCCGTGCGCGGTAGTAATCACCGGCACTGAACTGCACCTGGTAAACCCCGGAACGGTAGGCCTCCCCCTCCAGCAACGGCGCGTCGCAACGGCCATCGCTGTTGGTCAGGGCTGTAGCGACCAACTCCAGCCCCGAACCTTCAACCCGATACAGCTCGACCTTGATCGAGCTGCCCGGGCAGCCGTGTGCGGCATCCAAAACGTGCGTAGTCAAACGTCCCATTGATTGTGCGACCTCCCGAGTCGTGAAAAAAACGGCTGCCGCCTTCTTTTGGCGCACCAAAAGGCTCGGCGAAGACACGATTAAGACATTTATCAAAAAAATTGTACACAATTAAAAATGACAATCTGCGCATCCCCCGAAGCTACGGGGCCTGCACGGCATTAATCGTCAAAGCCGCAGTCCTTAGAGACCTTTCGCCCATAAACTGACCAATCAGGCAGGTTTCTTGCAAGTACTCTTTCTGTACAAATCGTGGTAGAAATAGCAAAAATCAGGGTTACAAATAAAATGTAAAGTTGTATACAATCAGCTCATCGCAGTGACGCCAGGTCTGGCCAATCGACTGTTACCACGAACAATAAGGAAGACTGCAGTGAGCGCTGACTACCCACGCGACCTGATTGGTTACGGTCCAAACCCTCCACATCCGCATTGGCCGGGCAACGCCCGCATCGCCCTGTCTTTTGTTCTCAATTACGAAGAAGGCGGCGAGCGCAACATCCTGCACGGTGACAAGGAGTCTGAAGCCTTTCTGTCGGAAATGGTCTCAGCCCAACCATTGCAGGGCGAGCGCAACATGAGCATGGAGTCGCTGTATGAGTACGGCAGCCGTGCAGGCGTGTGGCGCATCCTCAAGCTGTTTCGCGAGTTCGATATTCCGCTCACGGTGTTTGCCGTGGCAATGGCCGCCCAGCGCCATCCGGATGTGATCCGCGCCATGGTCGAGGCCGGGCACGAGATCTGCAGCCACGGTTATCGCTGGATCGACTACCAGTACATGGATGAAGCGCAAGAGCGTGAACACATGCTCGAAGCCATCCGCATCCTCACCGAAATCAGCGGCGAACGCCCGCTGGGCTGGTACACCGGCCGCACCGGTCCCAACACCCGGCGCCTGGTGATGGAAGAAGGCGGCTTTTTGTACGACTGCGATACCTATGACGACGACCTGCCCTACTGGGAACCCAACAATCCCACCGGCAAACCGCATCTGGTGATCCCCTATACCCTGGATACCAATGACATGCGCTTTACCCAGGTGCAGGGCTTCAACACCGGCGAGCAATTTTTCCAGTACCTCAAGGATGCTTTCGATGTGCTGTACGCCGAAGGCGCAGAGTCGCCGAAGATGCTTTCCATCGGCCTGCATTGCCGCCTCATTGGCCGCCCTGCGCGCCTGGCCGCCCTCAAGCGTTTCATTGAGTACGCCAAGGGCCACGAACAGGTCTGGTTCACCCGCCGCGTGGACATTGCCCGCCACTGGCACGCCACCCACCCTTTTGTTGCCGAGACCGCCAAATGAGCGCCTTCAAGACCCTCAAGCCTTCACAACTGAGCCGTGAAGCCTTCGTGGCGGCTTTTGCCGATATCTACGAACACTCGCCCTGGGTTGCCGAAAAGGCCTACGACCTGGGCCTGGACAGCAGCGTCGACCAGATCGAAACCCTGCACCAGCGCATGAGTGACATTTTGTTGAGCGCCGATCACGCCAGCCAGCTGGCATTGATCAACGCTCACCCTGACCTGGCCGGCAAAGCAGCCGTCCAGGGCCAACTGACCGAAGCCAGCACCAATGAACAGGCTGGCGCCGGTATTCACCAATGCACGGCCGAAGAGTTTCAACGCTTCACCGAGCTGAACGAGGCCTACAAAGCCAAGTTCAAGTTTCCCTTCATCATGGCGGTAAAAGGCAGCGACCGGCACCAGATCCTCGCCGCGTTCGAAACCCGCATCCATAACCCGGCAGACGTCGAGTTCAAGTGCGCGTTGGCAGAAATCAACAAGATCGCCCTGTTCCGATTACTCCAGCTCTAAGCCGAACCGGCACCCGCCGATGACGCATCTCCAGCCACTCATTTAAAGGCAGACAAGAAGAATGAAAGCTTACGCCGTACCTTTCGAGAAGTTCGTCAACCTGGCCGATGCCCGCCTGGGCACCAAAATCGTTTCGGTAACCGATGACTGGTTTGCCGACGCCAACCGCATGTTCCAGCCGACCCCGGCCGTATGGAAGGAGGGCGTTTTCGATGACAACGGCAAGTGGATGGACGGCTGGGAGTCCCGCCGCAAGCGCTTCGAAGGCTATGACAGTGCCGTCATCCGTCTTGGCGTTCCGGGCTCGATCAAGGGTGTGGACATCGACACTTCATTCTTCACCGGCAACTTTCCACCATCGGCCTCGCTGGAAGCCTGCTTCCTGGCCTCGGGCGAACCGAATGAAAACACCCAGTGGGTGGAAGTACTGTCGGCCGTCGAGCTGCAGGGCAACAGCCATCACTACCACGAAATCAACAATGACCAGGCCTTCAGCCACCTGCGCTTCAACATTTTCCCGGATGGCGGCGTAGCGCGTCTGCGCGTGTACGGCGTGCCGTTCCGTGACTGGTCGGCAGTAGGCGACAACGAGCAGGTCGATCTGGCCGCAGCTCTCAACGGTGGCCGCGCCCTCGCCTGCTCCGACGAACACTTCGGACGCATGAGCAACATCCTCAACCCTGGCCGCGGCATCAATATGGGCGATGGCTGGGAAACCGCACGTCGTCGTACCCCGGGCAATGACTGGGTCATCGTCGCGCTGGGCCACCCGGGCGAGATCGAAAAAATCATCGTCGACACCCTGCACTTCAAGGGCAACTACCCGGACAGCTGCTCGATCCAGGGCGCGTACGTCAAGGGCGGTACCGACAGCCAGATCGAAACCCAGTCGCTGTTCTGGCGTGAACTGCTGCCGAGCCAAAAAATGGAAATGCACGCTGAACACACCTACAGCGAGCAACTGAAAAACCTCGGCCCGATCACCCACATTCGCCTCAACCTGTTCCCGGATGGTGGTGTAAGCCGCATCCGCGTATTGGGCAAAGTCGCCAAATAAGCGCTGCACCCATCGCGGGCAAGTCCGCTCCCACATTTGAAATGTATTCATCCTGTGGGAGCGGGCTTACCCGCGATAGCGACAAAACTGACACCACAGAAACCCGAATAAGAAGACCACCATGCGCACATTGATGATTGAACCTCTGACCAAAGAAGCCTTCGCCCCTTTCGGTGACGTGATTGAAACCGATGGCAGCGACCACTTCATGATCAATAACGGTTCGACCATGCGCTTTCACCGTCTGGCCGAGGTCGAAACGGCTACGCCAGAGGACAAGGCGATCATCAGCATTTTCCGCGCCGAGGCGCAGGACATGCCATTTACCGTACGCATGCTGGAGCGCCATCCGCTGGGCAGCCAGGCTTTTATACCGCTGCTCGGCAACCCCTTTCTGATCGTGGTCGCGCCCGTTGGCGATGAACCTGTATCGGACCTGGTCCGCGCCTTTGTCAGTAATGGCAGGCAGGGCATCAATTACCATCGCGGCGTCTGGCACCACCCGGTGCTGACGATCGAAAAGCGGGATGACTTCCTGGTGGTTGATCGCAGTGGCAGCGGCAATAACTGCGATGAGCATTTCTTTAAAGAGGATCAGTTGCTGTTCCTCGCCCCCCACCAATAAGAGAAGGTCCAACACTCACAAAAGAGTGACGGGCAAGAGGTAAAGACTGTGGAAGCACATCTAATGGAATGGCTGAATCTGAGCGTGCGCTGGATTCATATGATTACCGGTGTGGCCTGGATTGGCGCGTCGTTTTATTTCGTCTGGCTGGAGAACAACCTTAACCGGGCCAACCCCAAGGATGGCCTTGCTGGCGATCTATGGGCGATTCACGGCGGCGGTATTTACCACCTCGAAAAATACAAACTGGCCCCACCCACCATGCCGGAAAACCTGCACTGGTTTAAATGGGAAGCCTATTTCACCTGGATGTCGGGCATCGCCCTGCTCTGTCTGGTGTTCTACTTCAACCCCGCGCTGTACCTGATTGCTCCAGGCAGCAGCATGAGCGGCCCTGAAGCGGTTGCCATCGGTATCGGCTCGCTGATTGCCGGCTGGTTCGTTTACGACTTTCTGTGCGACTCCGCCCTGGGCAAACGCCCGGCGTTGCTCGGTTTCGTCCTGTTTGTGCTGCTGGTTGCAGCAGCGTTCGGCCTGAGCAAAGTGTTCAGCGGGCGCGGTGCCTACCTGCACGTGGGCGCCATTATCGGCACCATCATGGTCGGGAACGTATTCCGCACCATCATGCCGGCACAACGTGCCCTGGTAGCCGCGATCAAGGAAGGCCGCAGCCCTGACCCGGCACTGCCGGCCAAAGGCCTGCTGCGTTCGCGACACAACAACTACTTCACCTTGCCGGTGCTGTTCATCATGATCAGCAACCACTTCCCGAGCACCTATGGCAGCCAGTACAACTGGTTGATCCTGGCCGGGATTGCGGTGCTGGCAGTGCTGGTACGTCACTACTTCAACACCCGCCACGACAGCCACAAATATGCCTGGACCCTGCCGGTCGCAGCCCTGGGCATGATTTGCCTGGCTTACGTTACCGGTCCAAAGCCTGTGTCGACAGCGCCAGAAACCGCCAAGGTGATCAAGTACCAACCGCTGCCGGAAACCGCCCTGGGCGGCGTCAAGGCTGCAGATGCTCCGCCAGCGGCACCGGCACAGGCACCCGCGGCAGCGCCAGTGGCCACCGTCGATTTTGAACAAGTCCACAAGGTGATCCAGGAGCGCTGCACGGTCTGTCATTCCGCCACCCCCAGCAGCCCGTTGTTCAGTGCGGCTCCGGCAGGCGTGATGTTCGACACCGCGCAACAGATCCAGCTGATGGCCCCGCGCATTCAGGCTCAGGCCGTTGTCACGCCGATCATGCCGCTGGGCAACATCACGCAAATGACGCAACAGGAGCGCGACCTGGTCGGCGCCTGGATCAATGCAGGGGCACGGACCAACTGACGCACCGCCTTTGCGGTCGCAGCCCCGCTGCGGCCGCAAGAACACACCACTAGGCTCTGTACGTAAACCCAAGAAATACGATTTTCTGTAAAATACACCGCCATTAAAGCCAGGAGGCCAAGATGG